>NZ_JBSRZW010000007.1:0-116659 GCF_054058015.1 Thermostichus sp. MS-CIW-30 | reverse complement strand
TATTCTTGACCTATGCGTGATGACAACGATATAGGCTACGGTTCGCGCTATCCTTCCCTGCCCTGAAGGACGGGGCTTGCCGCGCCTTTTGGTCAGTCGGTGTTTTCGTTGCTCACAAAGGCCGACCCATTGGCCTGGGGTTCGGGCGATTCCAGCGCGTATTTGAGCGCATGCCAGGCCAGGTTGGCGCATTTGATGCGCACTGGAAATTGGGCTACCCCTTTCATGGCGTTCAAAGCCCGTTGCTCCCGCGGGAACTCTTCGCCACCGCGCATCATGGCTTGGAAGCGCTCCACCAACTGCAGAGCTTCGGGGATGGTGCGCCCCCGCACCGCATCCGCCATGAGATCGGCAGAAGCCAGGGCAATGGCACAGCCTGCCCCCTCGAATTTGATATCGACAATCCGCTCCTGGCTGGGATCCAGTTGTAAGGTGAGGTCGATGGTGTCGCCACAGGAGGGGTTGTGGCCACGTTGGTGGCGGTGGACGGGATCCACTCTGCCGAAGTTGTGGGGCTTTTTGTACCGCTCCAGAATGACTTGCTGATAGAGTCCGCGCAGGTTATCTAGAGGCATTGTTGCTCCTGGTTGGTCGCTGCTCTGGCCGGTCGGCAAAAGTCGATCCGCTCATAGCCCATTGCCGCCGGGAATAGCCATAGTTCTCAGATATTCAGGATTTGGGAAGCGAGCCCGACCTGGCCCATCTGGTTTTGATCTTAACCCCGTTCTTGGTAGAGCTTGAGTCAGTAGAAAAACTCCTGCCAGCGCAGGGGCTTAAGTTTGCGCATGTACAGCCAATCAAAAAAGTTCTTCAGCACCGTGGCTGCATAGCCGCGCCAGACCAGCCTGCCTTTCTCGGCAACGGCAACGCGGTTCCCCACCGTTACACAAACAAAAACCGTGGCCTGCGGTCGGTAGGGGATCAGAGGTTGGCCGCGGATGAGCCGCAGCAGGTTTTGGGCTGCAATTGGCCCCTGGCGCACCGCGTACACGCCGATCTTGGGCAAGAGGCGGGATCCCCAAACAAAGTCAGCGCAGTCCCCCACCGCCAAGATGTGCTCTGAGCCTTGCACCCGCAGGTATTTGTCCACGAGCAGGGCTCCCGTCGGCCCTGTTGGCAAGCCGCAGGTGCTCAACCAGCTCGGCACCTGGAAGCCACCTGCCCACAGGCGGGTCTGAGCTATCAACTCGGTGCCATCCGAGAGCCACACGTGCTCCGGCCCAAAGGCTTTCACCTGACATCCGGCCCAGATTTCCACCCCCAGATGGCGGATTTCCCTTTCCACCGCCCGGCGGAAGGGTTCCGAGAAGCCCTCGACCAGATGGGCCTGGCGATGGATCAAGATCAGCCGGGCTTGAGCCAAGGGGATCCCTGTTTCTGCGCTCATTTCCCGGCAAAGATCGTAGAGTTCCCCCATCAGCTCTGTGCCGGTACAGCCTCCTCCCGCCACCACAAAGGTCAGCAGGCCCGGCGTCCGATCCCCCTGGGCTGCCCGTTGCCAGCACTGCCGGATCCAGGTTTGGGCGGCCACCAATTGTTCTGCCGGTCGAATGGTAAAGGCATGTTGGATCCCATCGATGGGGCGCAACTCCCGGCCCACATTCACCAACAGATAGTCGTAGGCCAGAGTTTGGATCCCGGCTTCACTCTCCAGGGTCAGGGTTCGAGCTTCGGGTTGGATGTGGGTGACTCGCCCCAGCAAAAACTGGGCGCCGTTGGCTTGAATATGCTCCAGCAAAGGGATCCGCACCAGCTCTAGAGAAAACCGACCGCTCAGCAGCCGTGTGGACATGCCCGAATTGACACTGTAGGGATAGGGGTTGATGGCGATCACCCGTGCCTGCCCTTTGAGCGCCCGCAAGGCGTCGATGGCTCCATAGCCACATCCGGCCAAGATCACAGTGGGCAGGGATCCCCTCATGGCTGGAGCGGGAACTCCTGGGGATCCCCGGCTGCCCATTCCAGGATGGAGCCGGAATAACTTTTGGCTTGCCGGCCCAAGTGGGTCAAAACCACCGTGACCCAAGCGGCGCGAACCCCGGCTGTGCAGTAGGCAACGATCTCGGCTTCCGGAGGGATCCCGGCTTTTTGCAGGCGGGCGTGAATTGCATCGGGCGGCAATAGGGATCCCGCCGCATCCATCAGCTCCTTGTAGTAGAGATGCACAGCGCCGGGGATGTGTCCACCGCGCGCCTCACCATAGGGGGTGGCTCCCTTGTATTCTTGGGCTTCGCGACTGTCGAGGATGGCCACACGGTCGGAGCCAAGGCTGGCCCGCAGAGTGTCCCGGTCGATCTCCCACCGGTCGGTTCGCCGCACTACAAAGTCGCCCCGTTGCGGTTCGTCGGCGCTTTGTCGGGTTGTGGTCGGCACTCCCTCCTTCACCAGGGCCGGATAGCCCCCGTCCACCATGACTGCCTGGGGATGACCCAAGCTGCGCAACATCCAAACCATTCGTCCATCTTCTCCCCAGCCCCGCAGCGGATCGGCCACCACCACCACCGGACGTCCCTGAAACACGCCAAGGCCCTGCAGCTTTTCGGTGAGAAGGGCATCATCTGCCAACAGCTTGCCGCTGTTGGCAGCCTCTGGTTGAGTAAACTCCATCCAGTTCACCGGAATTGAACCCTTCAGGATCCCGTCGGCTTGCAATTCCGCACTGCGTGCATCCAGAAGCGTTGCCCCTTGTTGGATGAGCTGGATGGCGGTTGCAGGGCTGACCACCCAACCTGGCGTTGGTGTCATGGGTTGAGAGAACCTTAACTAGAAGATCCTATCCCACCTTACGGGACGAGTAGGCCGGTATGGGCCTCTTCCATCTGTTTGGAGAGAAGCCGTTGCAGGCTCACTCTGGCTTCGGAGAAGTTGGGAGCGATTTCCAAAGCCGAGCGAAAGTGTTCAATGGCCTGCTCCAGCTTGCCTTGGCGGGCAAGGATGGATCCCAGACGATAGTGAGCTGCTCCATAGCTGCCATTGCTGCAAATGGCCCGTCGATAGCTGATCTCCGCTGAGGTCAAATCCCCCTTAATGCGCGACGCCTCTCCCATGCCAAAGTGAGCTTCGGGCAGATCTGGGTCTCCTTTCAAAGCCTGTTCAAACTGCTGTATAGCCTGCTGCAACTGTTGAGGCTGGATGAACTTGCGCCCAGAGGCATCCCGTTGTTTGGGCCCCAAGTAGGCTAGGCCAGTGGCGGCCATCGCTGCGTGCAGATCGGGGGCCAGCTCCAAAGCCCGCCGGTAGTTCTTGATGGCTTCGCTGTATTGCTCTTGGCCTGCCAACACCAGACCCAAACCGTAGTAGGCGCGAGCCTGCTGTCTTTTGAACTGGCCATTGAAGACCACCTGGCTGAACTCTTGGCTGGCTTGAGCCAGATGACCTGCATGCACCATTGCCAAACCCAGATCCACCCGCACACCGGCTGCCAACTCAGGAGCGAGATCCAGGTTGAGAGCAGTTCGGAAGGCTGCGATTGCCGCTTTTAACTGACCTTTGCGCATCAGCGCTTGTCCCATCACGGCGTGGCCCAGGCCCAGGCGACCATTCAGCC
Source organism: Thermostichus sp. MS-CIW-30 (assembly GCF_054058015.1). Lineage (NCBI taxonomy): Bacteria > Bacillati > Cyanobacteriota > Cyanophyceae > Thermostichales > Thermostichaceae > Thermostichus > Thermostichus sp. MS-CIW-30. Next base: position 113,112 of record NZ_JBSRZW010000007.1, on the reverse strand, counting down.
CCAAAGCAGCCCAGCAGGAGTCGATGGCCTCGTCCCATTGCCCCAGCTTGAGGCGAATTTGAGCAACGCAAAGATGGGCCTCGCTGAAGTGGGGATCCAACCCCAGGGCCTTTTGTTGCTGGGCCAAAGCTTGTGCCCAGTTGCCCTTCTCTGCCCAGGCTTGGCTGAGCAGGCTGAAGATCTCGGCTTGAGCGGATCCCTGGGTGAGGGGGAATGCTTCGGGTAAGTGGGCCAGAACTTCATCCGGCTGATGCTGGGCCAGCCACTGCCGTGCTAGAGCCTTCAGGGTTTCCACCAGGTGGGTGTTGATGCCGCTCCAGTTCGGGTTCAGGCGTTTGGCCTGTTGGTAGTGGCTCAATGCCTCCTGCAGTCGGTTGGTTTTCGCCAACAGATGGGCCAGCTCAACGTGGGCCTCGACATGATTCGGCTGTTGCCGCACGGCCTCCCGAAACCGCTCCACCGCCTCAGGAATTGGATTGGCCTGTAAAAAGGACAGCCCTTCTGTAAAGGGATCCTGGGATCCCTCCCGCTCAAAGGTGTTGATGGCACGCCGGCCTTGCCAACCCAGCCAGCCCCCCCCTGCAGCCAAGATCAACAGCGGGATCCCCAGCCCCAGCGATCTGGCTCGGGCAGGGACATCGGGCTGCCGGAAGGAATGCATCACCAACCCGGCCCCCACCAGGAGAGACAAAGCCAGGGCTCCCCCCAGGAAGGGCCGTAGGGTGGGTCTGTGTAACCATTGGCCAAGTGTCCGAACGTTGACCGGAACAGTGATAGGAAAACCGGAGCGAGCAGGTGTGGGCAGAGGGGTTGGGATCTCGGTCTGGGAAGGGGCGTGAGCAACCGAGGGCTGGCTTAAAGCCGGTTCTGGCCGGCGCTCTTTCTGAATTTTGGGAACCGGTGCCCCCAGAGTTTTAACTTTGCGAAAATCGGATTTGCCGTCGGGATCCACAACAGGTTTTTGGGCCTCCAGCACCTTGATCTCAGAAATCTTGGTGCCCGGTAATACAATCTGCGTGGCATCGGCACTGCTTTCCCCAGAGGACAAGTAGAAGACTTTTTTCCACTGCGGCTGTGTTTCCCCCTGAAGCCGACCGTACACCACCAGTTGGCTAACTCCCTGCACAGGCAAGCCCCCCAATTGGCTGGCAACTCGATGCAACACCATAGAGCGGCTAAACATCCCCTGCCGTGGGAGATCCACCATGAGGTAAAGGACATCTTGCTTCAGGGCCGAACGGGTTGGCAGGGGGGCCAGGGCCTTCTGCAGAGCCTTGATCAGGGTTTCCACGCTGCGAGCAGCAGATGAGCCAGCCATAAGGTTAGAGCTCACAAAGTTAAAGGGTGAAAAAGTAGTCTTGCAACAACTCCAATCCAAGAGGGATCCACTTCTCTCGGCAAAGCTGAGTACCTTGTGGCCAGAAGTCAAGGCCTCTGACTTCATCTCGCTGCCTCATTGTGCTCAATCTGCCGGAGTCCGTCAATATACTGAAAGAGCCTGTTACAAACGGGGCTGCTGGCCCATTTTGCGACGGAAAAGGTGGGTGTGGTCAGGGCTGTAGAGCCGCGAGCGGGCAGATCTGGAGCTTGACAAGCCTTCCAAGGCAGGGCTGATGAGGTAAAGCACTGTGCGTTCTAAGCCGGCTTGCCGGGTGAGGGCGGCCATCTCGGCCAGGGATCCCAGCCAGATCTGTTCGTCCGGCCAACCCAAGCGATAACAAACGGCAACCGGGGTATCGGCGGGGTAGTGAGCCAGCAGATCTGCCTGCGCTTGTTCTACGTGGCGGGCGCTCAGATACAGACACAAAGAAGCGCGGTGGGCTGCCAGACCGGCCAGGGCTTCCGCTTCCGGTACTTGGGTGCGACCGCTGGCGCGGGTGAGGATAATCGTCTGTACCAACTTGGGTATGGTCAACTCCACCTGCAAACGGGCGGCTGCCAATTGAAAGGCGCTTACTCCCGGCACGATCTCAAAAGGGATCCCTGCCTCCGCCAGCCGGATCAGCAGCTCGTGCAGAGCGCCGTAAAGGCAGGGATCCCCATCCTGCAGCCGCACCACCCGCCGCCCCGCCTTGACCCGTTCCACAATTTGCGGCAGCAGCGTTTCCAGCGTGAAGGAGCGGGTGTCAATGGCCTCAACCCCAGGGCGACAATGGGCCAGCACTCCCTCTGGCACCAAAGAACCTGTGTAGAACACTACATCGGCTTCCGCCAGCAGTCTTTGCCCCCGCAGGGTAATCAGCTCCGGATCCCCGGGGCCAGCCCCGACAATGTAGACAGGCCACGACGTCGGTTCGCGCATTTGCTTGCTTCCTACCCCTTCAAGGGCCTCTTTGAAGATCCCTTTTCCAAAGTCTTTTCAAACTGGATTCCAAGGGAACTTATCTGGAGGCTCAAGCATGCAAGATCACGACAGGCACTCGCATCCCATCTTAAGGTACGTTCGGAAAGACTATTATCCCTACGTTGTTTTACCCCAGCCGATTGCTCTCCTCTTGAGGGGGCCAGATCTCCCACCTTGCCCGCCGGAGCCTGAGCCGCCACAGATGCCGGAGCGCCCAACGGAACGTAAACTACCCGGCCCTGACTGCTTCGCAGTACAGGGCGGGCTTAAGGCCTCCGGCCCGCTGGCGCGAACGGTAGCCCTGCAGTTGGCAAGCCAACCACGGGCCTCTAGGCTGGTTTACGACAGCCCCAAGCTTGGCAATCATGTTGGCCCCATTCCAGTCCGCATCCCCTTCCCATCCACAGTGCCCACACTTGAACTGCTTCCCACTGCGATAGGATTGCGTAGGATCGGGATGGACGTGCAAACACCGGTGGCAGGTCTGCGACGTGTAGGCAGGCGGCACAAGAATCAGAGAAACCCCTGCACGCAGAGCCTTGTATTCCAGAAACTGCCTCAGCTGGTAGAACGCCCAACTGTTGGTTCTGCGCCGTTCGGCCTTGTTGCGCGGCTGTTGATTGACTCTTTCCCGGATCCCTGTCAGGTCTTCCAGGGCAATAGCGCTGTTTGTGGTCTTTGCCCTAGAGACAATAGCTTTGGAGATGCGATGATTGACCCACGCCTGAAAGCGCCTCTCCTTGCCAGACAGCCGTTGCAGCAGTTGACGGCATCTGCGCCGCGAACTGCGTGTGCCCTTACTGGCTTTGCGTTGGAGTACCGCCCTCAACCGGGAGTAGTGGTCTCGGACTCTGTTCAACTGCTGTCCATTCCAGTTGTCCCCCTCTGACGTATGGGCAATATCTGTCCTCCCCAAGTCCACCCCGATCACCTTGTCGGTATCTTGTTGCTTGGGTGGTTTTTCCTCTACGCAAATCTGGATGTAGTAGGAGCCGTCTTTGTGCTTGACCAGCGTGGCAGCTTTTGGGTTGGAACCAGCCAGCATCCCACGCTGGTAGTTGCCAATGGCCAGTTCAAAGCGTTCTCTCCCTTCCACCGTGGTCAGCGACACCGTCCAGTCTTTTTGACGAAACGAAAAGATGCGAGCGTCGTAGGTAACAAAGCCGCTCTTAAACTCCTTGACGGGACGCTTTTTCTGCTTAGCCACTTTGCGGGAACCCGCTACCCGTCTGCACACCTGTTGAGCCAAGTTACTGGACAGGCCAAACCGGGCTCGAATCTCGTAGTAGCAAAGGGATTGCAGCTTGACCGCGTTGACGATCTTCTCCGGCGTGTTCTGGTTGACCCAATTCAAGGCTTGGCCAAAAGCCTCCAAAGTCGCGTCCAATTTGGCGGCTTGCGACTGGGCTACCTTGAGCTTGCAGGAGACGGTCAGGACTTGGGTCATGGTTCTATTGTAACCTCGCATTCCTCCCGGCACTGACCCTACGGGTACAGTGCGGGGCTCCTGCGATTTCTAGCTGATATCGCAATGCAGGTATCTAGAGATGGAAAAAGATCACTCGTTTTACTCATTGACATTGAAATTGATGAGCCATGGTTTCTTGAAGGTAATCTGTGTAGGCCAGCCCATACTGTGAATGATCCTAAGCAAAGTAAGCGTGATGCTTATCTAGCGGATAGAGGCTGGGTTGTAGTTCGGTTCTCAGAACGGCAAGTTTATGAAGAAAGTGAAAAGTGCATTAATCTCATCTTTTGCTTGGTTTCAGGTGTCTTGGGTGCATTAGATTCTAAACAGCCAGACTTATCATTTTCATTTCCAACGGACCACAAGAGATGGGGTGATCAAAGTGCTCTTAGTGAACCTAGATTTCTTCCTCCCTACTTTTAATTCCCAAGGTTGAGACTGGCCCTACCGGGATTGAATTGAGCTAACGCGCTGGTCCGAGACGCTGCTGCAAGATTTGTGCGGCCAGCAACACATCCAGGGGGGTGGTTAGCTTCAGATTGGATTCCTCCCCTTCGACGATGTAGACTGGCCAACCCAGCTTCTCGAATAGGGCTGCATCATCGGTTACCTGCCAACCCTGGGCCAGAGCCTCCCGATGGGCTTGCCATAGCATCGACAGGCGAAACCCCTGCGGCGTTTGCGCTGCCCACAGCCGGCTGCGTTCTGGGGTTGACTGAATTTGGATCCCTTTTGGGCCTGCCTCAGCGACTTTAATCGTGTCCTTGACAGGGATCCCCGCGATGAAACCATCCACCTGCTGCAAAGCAGCACTACAGCGATCGAACAACTTAGGGGTAGCTAGGCAGCGGGCCCCATCGTGGATCAACACCCGCTCTACTGTTCCCAGGTTATAGAGATACTCAACCCCCCTGTAAACCGACTCCTGCCGCGTCGCCCCCCCTTGTAAAAGCTGCACCGGCGTGGACAGATCCATTGCCGCCAGGATCTGCTCGATGGCCGGCCAATCGCCGGGTTGGGAGAGAATGCCAATCCACTCGATGGAGCTGGCTCGATCCGCAGCCTGCAACGTCCAAGCCAAAATTGGCTGACCCAAGAGCGGCAGCAACAGCTTGTTGACCGCAGCCCCCATTCGCTTGCCGCTGCCAGCCGCCGGGATCAGAAGGTGCATGGGATCCAAAAGCGCATTCAACCGGATCCCAGTGTACTGCTTGAGGTCAACAAGCCACAAAAGAGAGGGCCAGACCTGACCCCCTCTCTTGATTTTCAGTCCCGTGTCGCTCAGATCCGACAGCCTCCCGTCGAACCGAGCGCAACAGCTCAAGCTCCCTCCACCTCGGTGGCAGCAGTAACGAAGTCAGGGTAGGCTATGTTGCCGTGCTCGCCCACATCCAAACCGGCAATCTCTTCCTCGGCGCTGACGCGCAAGCCAACAGTTACCTTGAGGATTAAAAACAGGATTAGACAGGTGATGAAGGGCCAGAAGAAGAGAGCGAGAGCGCCTACCACCTGCACGCCGAACTGTGCCCAGGTAACCTCTGAATTGGCGTGAGCAAACCAAGGGATCCCTGCTGCCAACACCCCCCAGATACCACAGGTGCCATGCACGGAAACCGCGCCCACTGGGTCATCAATTTTCAGCGCCGTATCCAAAATCACCGCGGAGAGCACCACGAGGATTCCGGCCACCGAGCCAATGATCAAGGCCCCCAGCGGATGAACTGTATTGCAAGGGGCAGTGATGCCCACCAAGCCCGCCAGCACCCCGTTGGCGACAAAGGTCATATCCGGCTTGCCAAAATGAACCCAAGAGGTGAACATCGCCCCAATTGCTCCAGCCGAAGCTGCCAGCAGCGTATTCATGGCAATCCAGCCAATATCGACAGAGGCTGCAGTGGTGGAACCGGCATTAAACCCGATCCAGCCCAAGGCGAGGATAAACACCCCCAACATCCCCAGCGGCAGGTTGTGGCCAGGGATCGCCCGCGGCTCTCCATTAGGGCCGTACTTGCCAATGCGAGGGCCAAGCGCGATCGCACCTGCCAAGGCCGCAGCGCCCCCTACCAAATGCACCACCCCCGATCCAGCGAAATCAATGTAGCCCAGATTTTCCAGCCAGCCGGCTGTGCCGCCGTTGTAGTCGCCGAACAGCCCGTTCCAGGCCCAACCCCCAGAGATGGGGTAGATTAGCCCAGAAATAACGATGGAGTAGATCAAGTAGGCCAAGAACTTAGTGCGCTCTGCCATCGCTCCGGAAACAATGGTGGCGGCGGTAGCGGCAAACACCATCTGGAAGACAAAGAAAGTAAAGGGCCAGCCATCTGCCTCGTAAGCCTGCTGCCAGCCAAAAGCAAACCAGTCAGTGCCGAAGAAGCCAGCACTTTTGCCGAACATGAGGCCAAACCCGATGAACCAGAAGGCGCAACAGCCCATGCAGAAGTCCATCAAGTTCTTCATCATGATGTTGGCGGCATTCTTGGCGCGGGTAAAGCCCGTCTCCACCATGGCGAACCCTGCCTGCATGAAGAACACCAAGGCCGCCGACACGATCGTCCAAACAACGTCAGCGTGTTTCTGAACTTCCTCGGCCTCTTGAGCAAAGGCAGTTCCCTGGCCGAATAGAAAAACCAGCGCAGCCATTAGAGCGGCAGTCAGACTCCACTTGGCCGGTCGCCAAAGCCACTGGGGCACCTGGCTCTTGAGCTTTTGGATCATTGTCGTACTCATGCTTTTCGACTCACCTAAAGGGACAGTACTTCTCGCAACACATTACCCGAAAAGTAGGGCAAGAACACCTCATCAGATATACAGCAAAAGAGACATGAAGCAAACTCACACGAGGCTCAGGCCGGGCAACCCAAACCCTGAACGTGATCCCTTCTCATAGGGCATCTTGGTTGAGCTCGCCAGTGCGGATGCGGATGGTTTTTTCGACGGGGCTGATGAAAATCTTGCCGTCCCCAATTTCGCCGGTGCGAGCCGCTGCAATCAGCTTCTCCACCACCGTATCCACCAGGTCATCTTCGACCACGATCTCCACTTTCAGCTTTTGTAGGAACTCTACCGTGTACTCGGATCCCCGGTAACGCTCGGTTTGTCCCTTTTGCCGGCCAAAACCCCGTACTTCACTTACGGTCATGCCGACAATCCCGGCATTGACCAAAGCAATTTTGACCTCATCCAACTTGAATGGCCGGATTACGGCCTCGATTTTTTTCATCTGCCTCCTGCACCCTGAACAGTTCCGCTAATTTCTAACACTACCAACACCTGTGAATTGTAAAAACGGATACATTTTTTATCTCCTACTGAAGATGCTTACCACTCTGGGTTGGCTCCCGTCAAGACTGGAAGGTCAAGCTTAAGCTACCTTAACGGGAGGAAGTCCCCACTGGCGTCTCACCAGCATCTGTAAGCGGCTGAGGGCTAAGAGAGGCCAAGCTGGCTGTAATGAGCGCTACCGCAAGCCACCACAGCATTTGTACCTGGGGACGATACCAGATGGTATCCACCAAGCCGTGGGCCATCATGCCGGTGCAAGCGGCCAAGCCTGCTGCCACCCATAGACCCTGGGGATCCCGCAAGTTGAGCAAAGTTTTCCAGCATCTCCAGCCGTGATCCCAGAGCACCAAGAGGAACCAGGCGAAAGTTAAAGATCCGATGAAGCCAGTCTCCACGGTGAGCTGCAGCGGCACCGAATAGGCTCCGAGGGCGCTGAAGTTGCCTCGTTGGTAAAGGGGGTAGACGCGGTTAAAGGCAACATTACCGGGGCCGATCCCCAAGATGGGAAAGTCGCGGATCATCTCCAGCACCGCCGCCCAGACATTGAGGCGAAAGTTGTTGCTGGTATCCAACCGCCCCCAAAAAAGGCTCTGCACCCGCAGCCGCAGGGAGCGTACCGTCAGGATCCCGAGCAACAGAGCAGCCCCCCCTCCGCCCAACAGGGCCGGCAAGGCCCAACGCCGCCAGCGGGCTGGCAAATCGACAGAATGCCACTGTGCCAACAGCACGGCCATCAGGGTGAGCATGGCCAGCCCCCCAATCCAGGCGCCACGACTGTAGGTGAGCAACAGGCAAATCAGGTTCACCGCCGTCGTAAACCCGGCCAGGAGTTTCGCCCCCCAACTGGGCCAAATCCAAGTGGCGGCCAGCCCCAGGGGAATGACCGGGATCAAGTAGCCCCCATACAGATTTGGATTGCGCAGATAGCTGTACACCCGCGTCAGACCCGCCAAACCCGACTCCGGATCCACCCAGGTGGCCAGTTCCGCTGCCCCATATAAGTATTGCCGCAGGCCATGGATCCCCATCACCAAGCTGACCAAAAGCAGGGATCCCACAATCCCATCTCGGAATTGGGGTTTGCGCAGCAGACGATGCAACAACAGATAGCCGGCTAGATAAAGAGTCAGCTTCAGCCAGCCATCCCGCGCTGCGTAGGGAACCGGAGAGAGAATCGTTGCCAAGGTGGCAATTCCCCAGAAAAGGCCCAGGGGCAGATGCAGCGGCAGCCCAATCGGCATTTCCACCAAAGCGCACAGGCCCACCAGAGCAGCCATAGCCAGCAAAATCAGGCCCAGGATGCCGGTGGAGCTTTGCGCAGAGAAAATCCAGTAGAGCAGCACTAGCCCCAGGCCAATCCGGTCGGAAGTTTGAACCAATATGCTGCTCTTCCCCCAACTTTGCAGGGATCCCAATAGACGACCCAAAAGGCTCCCCTGCTGCCAAGCCTTGATGGGAAAGTCGCGCAGCAGAAAACCGTGCCACCGTTGCGTTGCTCGTTCCATAATCCTCTGGGGCGTGTTGGGCCCAAATCCCCACACCTCAAGTCATCCTACTGGTTTCACCAGCGGGACAAAGCTTTAGTCTATATCCCCAGAGGCAAAGAGACAACGAAGAAGAGCGCAACTTCTTATCGCGTCAGCCGGACAAAGTCCTCGTTAACAAAAATAAAGAATCGGCTAACTCACAAGACTCTACAAGACGAAAAGCATCGAAGAATTGTCAAAGAAGAATTGTCAAAGTTGAGTTTTCGGTCTTAAGAACAAATCGCTATAGAATGCAAAGAAAGAGTAACTAGAAAAACCACAAGAAAGATCTGTCCCAATTTCTAAGTAAGTGTTGGATCGCCGCAGTCAAAAATCCTCCTGAATTACTACAGATTAATTCTCGAAAGACTCTTCAGGCAACATAGGCTAAAGCCTGACCTTGGGATCCTCTTTTGCCCTGATTGCTGAGACTCGAAGAGATCTGATCGCCTAGGGAGGATAGACTTTTTGACTCAGATTGACCTTCCTTCGCTTTGGTTTTGTTTTGGGAATTGAGGTTGGAATAGTGAATCTGAATACGAGTAGGACGGCCCAGACCCAGGGCGGATCCCATGCAACGGGCTAAGATTTGCATCTTATACTCAAACTCGCCAATGCCATCCATAATCTTTAACCCTGCAGTCTCTGCTCTTAATTCAACTGTAGGAGAAGGTCTACGAAACCTCTTCAGTGGGAATACAGAACTTTTTGAGCTGCGGAGACTTCTGGATTATGAAAGTTATGTAAAGATGCCTTTGTTTTCGCCAGACAGGGCGAGTACTTGACCTATTCTTAAACAACTTGAGTCAAGCTGGGCTCGGTATCTTCACTTGGACTGACTCCCTCCACCAAGTTGAGCAGGGATCCCGGCCAAACCGCTTAGACAAGGGGAACTGACCTACGCAAAATGGAGGAAGTAGGGGAAAAGCATCTCGTAAATCACTCGGTCGAAGCGTGCCCGTTTACCTGTACTGGGGAGATGACACCTATCGCCTGATGCAGGCGGTGCAGCAGTTGCGCGACCAAGTGCTGGATCCCCACTGGGCTGCTTTTAACTACGATCGCCTGCCGCCGGAATCCACGATTGCCGGGCTCAACCAAGCCATGACCCCGCCGCTGGGATCCAACGCCCGCTTGGTTTGGCTGGAAGAGACAACACTCACCCAACATTGCCCGGAAGATCTGTGGGAAGAAGTGGAGCGCACACTGGCCCAGTTACCCCCTACCACCCATCTGCTCTTGACCACCAGCAATAAACCCGATGGGCGCCTGAAATCCACCAAAATCCTCAAGAAAACGGCCATTGTCCGCGAGTTTTCCCAACTGGCCCCTTGGGATGAGGAGGGCATTCTCCAGCAGGTGCAGCGGGAAGCTGAACAACGGGATCTGGCCCTCAGCCCGGCAGCCGCCCAGAAATTGGCCGAGGCGGTGGGCAATGACTCCCGTCGCTTGGCGATGGAATTGGAAAAGCTGGCCCTGTTTACGGCAGGTCAACAGGATCCCATTTCTCCTGAACAAGTCGAGGCGTTAGTTCCCGCCAGCGCCTACAACAGCTTTCAATTGGCGGGATCCCTGCGCAAAGGGAATCTGGAACAAGCCCTACGCATCTTGACCCATCTGCTGGATCACAACGAGCCGGCCCTGAGGATTCTGGCGGTGTTGGTAGGCCAATTTCGCACCTGGCTATGGGTGCGGCTGCTGCTGGATCAGGGAGAACGGGATCCCAAGGTCATCGCCCAGAAAGCAGAAATCGGGAATCCCAACCGGGTTTACTTTCTGCAAAAAGAGGTGGGATCCCTGAAGACCACAGCTTTACTGAAAGCAATGCAGCAGCTTTTGCAATTGGAATACAACCTCAAGCAAGGACAGCCGGAACGAGATGCCTTTCAAGAAGCGCTGATCCAAATCGTGGCTATATTGGGTGAAGGCCGAGCTCAGAGCAAGTAGAGCAGAATAAACAGCACAACCCAAACCCCATCCACAAAGTGCCAGTAGATCTCGGCAGCTTCGACGCCAAAATGATGTTGGGCGCTGTAGTGGCCGGGTTTAAAGGAGCGCCAGAGCACTGCCAGAATAAACAGCAACCCTGCCATCACGTGAAGACCATGAAACCCCGTTAAAACATAGAAGGTGCTGGCAAACAGGTTGGTGGTGAGGCCAAACTCCAGGTTGCTGTACTCATAGAGTTGCCCTGCCAGGAAAACCGCCCCCATCAGCGCTGTGAGGGCAAACCACAGCCGCAGACCCCTGACATCATCGGCCTTGATGGCCGACCCAGCTTTGTGAATGACGAAGCTGCTGGAGAGCAAAATCACCGTGTTGATCCCGGGCAAAAGCAATTCCCGCTCTGGGGTTCCCTCCGGCGGCCACACCGGGGCGGTGAGGCTATAGGCCAGGTAGGCCATGAAAAGCCCCAAAAATAGGCAGCCTTCTGCCACCAAAAACATCAAGATGCCAAAGACGCGATGATCTGGGTGCTCAGCATGGGCAGTGTGGGCCCTTGAGTGGCCAACCATCAGCGTTTCAGAGGCAAGGGATCCTTGCATATTCCTTTCCACCTAAATTCCTGAATTCCTGAGACTTCTTGAGGCTGTACAAGCAGCCCAGCCAAGACTGGAATACCCAGTGAGCAGGGGATCAGCCGCCCACCGGGCATCCGGCCTGCTAAGAAGAAGTAGGCTCCGCTTCTGCCAGCGCCAGCTCCCGCAAGGTTTGCAACTGAGCAGCAAAGTAGTCCAGCGTCTCCTTGCTGTGCAAACCGTAGTCATAGGGGCCGGTCAGCAAAATGGGATCCCCATAAAAGTTGTGATGGGGCGGGGGAGAAGAAGTTGTCCACTCCAGTGTCAGGGCCTGCCAAGGATTATCCCCAGCTTTTGGCCCAGCCACCCAAGAGTAGATGACGTTGACCAAAAAGGGCAGAGTGGAAAGGGCGAGCATAAAGGCGCCCACCGAGCTGATCCAGTTCAGATCGGCAAATTGCGGGTCGTATTGGGCAACGCGGCGGGGCATCCCCATCAGGCCCAGCTTGTGCATCGGCAGAAAGCAGATGTTGAAGCCGACGAAGGTCAGCACAAAATGTACCCGTCCCCAAAACTCATTCAACATGCGCCCCGTCATCTTGGGGAACCAATGGTAGATACCGGCATAGATCCCGAACACGCTGCCCCCAAACAACACATAGTGCAGGTGGGCTACCACAAAGTAGGTGTCGTGGACGTGGATATCCAGGGGCACCGAGGCGAGAATAATGCCGCTCAACCCCCCGATCACAAACATCGAGACAAAGCCCATGCCAAACAGCATGGCCGACCGGAAGTGGATCTTGCCGCCCCACAAAGTGGCCAGCCAGCTAAACACCTTGATCCCCGTCGGGACAGCAATAGCCATAGTGGCGATCATGAAGAACACCCGCATCCAGTCAGGGGTGCCGCTGGTGAACATGTGGTGCGCCCAGACGATCAACCCCAAAAAGCAAATGGCCAAGCTGGAATAGGCAATGGCTTTGTAAGCAAAGATGGGCTTGCGGGCATGCACCGGCAAAATCTCGGAGATCATGCCAAAGACCGGCAAGATCATGATGTAAACTGCCGGGTGGGAGTAGAACCAGAACATGTGCTGGTACACCACCGGATCCCCGCCGCCGCTGGGGTTAAAAAAGGCCGTGCCTGCCAAGAGGTCAAAGCTAAGCAAAATCAATGCACCGGCCAAAACCGGTGTTGCAATGAGGGTGAGAACAGAGGCTGCCAGCATGGCCCAACAAAACAGGGGCATGTCTTCCATCTTCATGCCGGGCATGCGCATCTTCAGAATGGTGGTGATGAAGTTAACCGCCGCCAGGATGGAAGAGGTTCCTGCCAACAAAATGCTCAGGATCCAGAGTTCTTCCCCCACCTTGCCGCTGATCAAGCTGAGGGGGGGGTAGGAAGTCCAGCCGGCAGCCGGAGCCTCTATGAACAGGCTGGCCAAAAGCAGGATCCCTGTGGGCGGAACCAGCCAAAAGGCCACTGCATTCAGCTTGGGGAAGGCCATATCCCGCGCCCCGATCATCAGCGGTACTAGGTAGTTGCCAAAGCCCCCCACCAAAGCAGGCACGATCCACAAAAAGATCATGATCGTGGCGTGCAGGGTAAAGGCACCGTTGTACCGCTCAAAGCCGAGAAAGTCGGCCTCTGGAGTAGCCAGCTCTGCCCGTACTGCCGTCGCCAGCGCCCCTCCCACCAAGTAGAAGAAAAAGGTGGTCACCAAGTACTGGATCCCGATGACCTTGTGATCGGTGGAAAAAGTAAAGAAGCGCCACCAAGGCTCAGCAGGAAGTTCCAGTTCAACCTTCGGTGCAGCAACAAGTCTTGGGCTGTCTTGCAGCTGGGTCATTGCACAAAAGCTCCTATATCGCGTTGGCAGAATGTTGTTCCCACAAGCGCAGGCCAAAGGGATGTTGGGGATCCCAGCTAGCCTGCGGAAGGAAGGGATCCAGAATGGAACTGGAGAGACTTCAAATCTGAGGGGGAGACGCCCAAACGCTGGTGGTGGACATGGGCAAAGGCAGACTCGGCCTCAGGGGAGCCTGGCCGAGGAGAGGGATGGACTGGCGAGAAATCTGAAACGAGGGCCAAGGTGCTGCCCTCGCCACGGGCGGCCAAAACTTGCTCCTGCTGCCAGCGCTCGAAGTCTTCCGGCGTATCCACAAACAATTGCCCTGCCATCACCCCATGATAGGGGCCGCACAGCTCTGCGCAGATGATGGGGTACTGCCCCAGTTGGGTAGGCACAAACTCCAGGTGGGTCTCTCGGCCAGGGATCACATCCTGCTTGAGGCGAAACTGCGGCACCCAGAAGGCATGGTTCACATCCAGAGCCGTCATATCCAAGCGCACCCGCTTGTTTAGAGGAAGGTGCAGCTCGCTGGCCACCAGGCCGGAATCCGGGTAGGTGAACATCCAAGCATATTGCATGCCCTGCACTTGAACGACCAGATCCGGCTGGCCCATCTTCTTCCCGGGTAGCACCGCAGGCGTGTAGGCGTAGCCGGGATCCCCCGCCTCAGCTTCGTGGGAAGACTCCATCGCCATGGCCGCGTGGATATGGCCGCCGACGTGAGCACCCCCGTAAACAGCTTGATAGACATCTAGGCTGGCCAAGCCCAACCAAAGAATGATCACCGCCGGCACCGCCGTCCACACGATCTCCAACAGCACGTTGCCGTGACTGGGATCCCCGTCGCCTTTGTCGCCTCGCCGCTTGCGGTAGCGGACAATACAGTAGAGAAGTACACCCTGTACCACCAAAAAGATCCCTGTGGCAATGGTTATGGTGCTGTTAAAGAGGCTGTCGAACAAGGGGGCTGATTCGGCAGCAGATTCGGGAAGCAGATGGTGGTTTTGCCCGTACCAAAGGCTTGCCAGGGTCAGGAGAATCCCCATACCCACCAAGATGATGTTGCTAATCGCACTCACGACTGCTTTTCCCCAATACAGAGAGCATCTACCCTAGCAGACAATCCGCCCACAGCGTTTGCAGACTACGTTTTCTACTGTTGCCGTTTTTTGTTTTTGTTTACATTGCTTACAGGGCTTACAAAATTTTTGCCTATGGAGCCCGATCCGCTGTGCACGGACTTCCCACCGCTATCAAATACTAGTTCGCGGGGGAAAGAAAGTTGTGTAGACTTATGGATCTCTTCAGGATCTTCCTGGGTGAGCAGCGGCGAGACAGAGCTTTGGTTCCGAGATTTTCGGCAGACCTGTGTAAGGGCGGTACTGCACTGAAGGCCGGCTCTGGTTGAGGGCCATCTCTCCAAACAGAGGTTCTTGTTGCCCGCAGACTGAGGTAGGGTGGGATAACCCCGCAATTGGGCTGGTTTGGACAGGTTTTCTCTCTTTAACAAAGGAGGGGCGCGGGGAGCTATAAGTCCCGCGCTGTATGCAAAGCATCAGCGTCGGGATACATGGACTCCCCGCACTTGTCGATTCTCTCGATGGGATAAGACAAGTATTTACCAGCAGCTATAGCTTGTGGTAAACTGCCACTATGCTGACCATGAACTACACTTACCGGATCTATCCAGACGCCGCGCAGCAGGCCGAGCTGCGGTCGTGGCTTGAGACGTGCAGAGGCGTGTACAACTACGCTTTGCGCGAACTCAAAGACTGGATTGCTTCCCGTAAGTGTCCCATAGACAGATGCTCACTGGAGAAGGAATACATCATTCCTGCCGATGAGCCATTCCCGTCTTGCTATCGTCAGCAAAATAACCTACCCAAAACAAAGAAGCAATTCCCGCATTTGGCCAAGGTGCATTCTCAGGTCTTGCAGACTACGATTCGCAGGCTGCATGATACTTGGGAGGCATTCCAGAAGCGGGGATATGGGTTCCCCCGTTTCAAGAAACAAGGCCAATTAAAGTCTTTTGTGTTTCCCCAGTTCAAGGACAATCCCATCTCCGGCAGCAGTATCAAGCTACCAAAGATAGGAAAAGTGCCTATCAACTTGCATCGTCCTATCCCAGATGGGTTCAAGGTCAAGCAGGTGAGGGTACTGTCCAAGGTAAGAGGGACGCAATGGTATGTCGTCGTTACCATCGAATCGGACATATCGGTTCCCGATGCTCCGGTTCACGGTCGTGCGATTGGGATTGATCTGGGATTGGAACGGTTTTTGACGGTCTCAGATGGCAGCTTCCAGGAGCGGCCCAAGTTTTTTAGGTCGATGCAACGCAAGCTGAAATTGCTGCAACGCAGAGCGACACGAAAACAAAAGGGCTCACGAAACTGGGAGAAGGCACAAATCAAGGTTGCCAGGATGCACCATCGGATTGCGAACCGTCGTAAAGATTTCCACCTAAAGACGGCTCATAAGCTTTGTGACCAAGCGCAAACCATCTTTGCGGAAGACCTCAATGTCACAGGCTTGACACGGGGAATGCTGCGAAAAGATTGTGTCGATGTCGCTTTTGGACAATTTCTGTCTCTGTTGGAATGGGTGTGCTGGAAACGTGGAGTGTACTTCGCTAAAGTCAACTCCAACGGGACTAGCCAAACCTGCCCCAAATGTTTTGCCACTGTCAGTAAGGGGTTGAAGATTAGAGAGCATCATTGTCCTGAGTGTGGGTATCGAACTCATCGTGACCATGCAGCAGCAGAAATGGTTTTGCATCGTGGACTAGAGAATTTAGTAGCCCAGGGACTCTGGGGAACGGAAACAGCCTGCCAAGTCGTTCTGTCGGGGGTCTATGACCTAGATAAGTGGCGTGGGGCAGGAATGCCTAACCGTGAGGTTAGGAAGCCCGCGCTGTACCCGTAGGGTCAGCGTCGGGAGGATGTCACTCTCTGCTTCGCTTTCCCCAATGTCTTCTCCCCATTCACTGGCGACCTTGCTATCTGATCCAGGGGATCCCTTGCCGATCCAGACTCCATCAACGGTCTCGGAATTGGCCGGAATCTTAAAGGAGTGCCAAGGGCGGAAAGTGCTGCCGCTGGGGCAGGGGAGCAAGTGGGGCTGGGCCCACTCTGTGGAGCCGGTGGATTTGGTTCTCAGCACGCGCGGCTTACGCCGGCTCATCGACCATGCGGCTGCTGATCTCACCGTCACGGTGGAAGCTGGCATGACTTTGGCGGAACTGCAACACATCTTGGCCGAGCGGGGGCAATGGTGGCCGGTGGATCCCCTCTATCCGGAGCGGGCTACCCTGGGGGGCATTATCGCCACTGCCGATACGGGTTCTCTGCGCCGGCGTTACGGCGGGATCCGCGACTTGCTGCTGGGCATAGCCTGGGTGCGGGCGGATGGGGAAGTGGCCAAAGCGGGCGGGCGGGTTGTCAAGAATGTTGCCGGCTATGACCTGATGAAGCTGTTCACCGGATCCTTGGGCAGCCTAGGAATTTTGACCCAGGTGAGCCTACGGCTTTACCCGTTGCCGGCAGCTCAGTCTGCTTTGCTGGCTACAGGATCCCTGCCGGAGCTGGAGGTTTTGTGTCGGCAGGTGCTGACCGGCCCCGTTAACCCTGTGGGGGTGGATCTCTGGCTGAGGGCAGAGGGATCCCAGGTTTGGCTCAGCTTTCATGGATCGGAGCGAGCAATCGCCCAGCAGATGGCCCAAACGCGGCGGCTGGCCCCTGCAGGGCTGACTTTGCAGGAAGTGAATCCCGACTCTCTGCCCCTGCCTCAACCCGGCTCAGGAGCAGTGCTGGCCAAGTTCGGGTGCCTGCCCAATCAGAGCCTGGCAACATTGGAGCAGTTTCAAACCCTGTTTCCTGGAGCTCAGGTGCAACTGCACCGAGGCTGTGGGCTAGGACGGGCTTGGCTGGTTCAGCCAGAAGTGGGATCCCTAATGCAACTGCAACGCTACCTCAAGTCCGCAGGCGGATTTCTCCTGCTTCTGGAGGCGCCGCCGGCTCTGAAGAAGGCTCTTGCCCATGACTTTGGCCCGGCTGCAAGTCTGATGCGCAAGCTGAAGCAGCACTTCGACCCCGCCGGCACCTTTAGCCCCAGCTTGATATAGGCACTGCCCCTGTCACCGCTCCTTCCCCGGGATCCCTCTGGCCAAACGTCTTGTTCCGGTGCATGATAGATCTATAAGAAATTGAAACATTTCTTAACATCATTTCTCAGTATCTCAGCGTCAAAGCTAAGAGAGGGATCAGCATGAGCATCGAGTGGCAACGGATACTCCGCGTTGGGGTGGGCTTTTGCCTTGGGCTGTTGATTGCGGTGGGCGGGGGATCCCTGACCTGGGCGCAACCTGCCCTGCCGGTGGTGCCGATGGAGCTGCCTCAGCCGCCCGTGCCGGTCTTGGACTTGGCGGATCAGTTGACCAGCAATCAGGAAGCTCAACTGGCCCAGCATCTGAACAAGTTAGAGCAAGACACCGGCTGGAAGCTGCGGGTGCTGACTCAGTTTGATCAAACTCCAGGCCGTCAGGTGAAAGAGTACTGGGGCTTGAATGAGCGCAGCGTTCTGATGGTGGCGGATCCCAGGGGGGGCAACTTGCTGGCGTTTAATGTGGGGGATGCTGTGCGCGAGATCTTGCCACGTACCTTTTGGATTGAGCTGCAATCTCGCTTTGGCAACCAATTCTATGTGCGGGAGCACGGCACCCAACGCGCCATCCTGGAGACCGTTGATGTCTTGGATCGCTGCTTTCATCAGGGGGGCTGCCGTGTGGTGCCCGGCCTGCCTCAAGAGCAGTGGATCCTAACGCTGGTGACCTCGATTTTGGGCGGGATTGTCTTCGGGTTTGCCGGCAAGCCCCGCCATGCGGAGGAGCTGTTTAACTGGCGTTGGGCCTTGCTCATTTCTCCCCTGTGGTTCATTCTGTTCGGGGCCTTCGGTATCGGCCCGGTGGTCACACGCACGCAGGATTGGATCCCGGTGTTGCGCAACGTCTTGGGGTTTCTGGCAGGGGCTTTGGTGATCTACCTGGCTCCCATTGCTCGCCCGGCAGTGGATCAGCAGTAGCTGACTCGTGAAGTCGGCTGGGCGTCCTTCCCTGCGAGCCCCAGTTCGCAGGGGACAAATGCTAGAATCGGTGAGCAGAAATTGCTGATGTAGCTCAGTTGGTAGAGCACTCGACTTGTAATCGAGCGGTCGTCAGTTCGAATCTGACCATCAGCTTCTGGTGCCATGGAACTTGGCTCTGCTGTCTCCTCTCGCTGAAGCCGAACTCAGCTTCTACACTGGTGGTTAGATTGGCATTAGCGGGATCCCTGGGTCTTGTTGACAGGAGGCCAAGGCCGATCCCTGCTCAGTTTGGCATACCTACTCAGCCGATTGGGTTGTTCTGATACATTTACGCTGAACACTGCTGAACATCACTGTTCAACTATGCAGCGATAGCATTCTGTTTGTTTCCAACCAGAATGGCGGTATCCCGCAAAGCTTTGAGTAGAATACCCAAAGCGCAGTTTCCGTGTCGTCTTACTACCAATTTTCTGCTTTGCTTTGGCTACCATGTTGGCAGACTCGAAAGTAAACAGAAAGATCAACTGGTAGTAATCCGTACTGAACATATTATACATTATTTTCAGTATAGTTGAGCTTATTATTGACTAGAGTCATGCTCCTGATTCTCCTTGGATGTCTATGTCCGGTCTCCCAGCCGCTACGGTTCGTCGATTGCAAAAGCTGCCCCAGGTGCCCTCGGTGTGGGAAGGGGATCGCCACAAGCTCTCAGGATCGTCACCCATGGGATCCCAAACGGAGGGGGAGTGCATTCTTTGGGTAGATGGCGTTCAGGGCGTGGTACGGGCCATGGAAGTGGTGCCCGCCGATTCTGGCTTTGAGCCGATGGTGCGAACCTTGATTGTGGCCATGGAGCGGCCCCATGCTGCCTCACCTGCTCGCCCCCAGAAGATCATCGTGCGGGATCGAGAGGTGCAATTTTTCTTGCGCGGCATTCTGCACCAGCTGGACATTAAGGTGGAATGCCAGCCGGAATTGCCTCTGATCGACGAGATCCTGCAGAGCTTTGAAGAGGCCAACGAACGGATCCCTCCCCCTCTGCCGGAACACTATGTTGAGTTGCTGGCCGGCAAAGCCCTCACCCTCTGGCGAGATGCTCCCTGGGATTACCTAGAGGATCACCAAATCTTGGCCATCGACCTAGATCACTGGGACATCCAAACCCTTTATGTCTCGGTGATGGGGCGGTTGGGCATGGAGTATGGGGTACTTTTCTATCGCTCGCTGCCCTCCCTCAAACAGTTTCGCCAGGATGCGGGCCAGCCGGATACTCCCGAAGAGATGGAGGAAGCCTTCCTCAGACAAGATTGTCTCTATCTCACATTCCAAGCTGGTAATCCTGAACTTAACGAACTGCCGGATCTGGACTTGGCAGAGTTGGATCCTGAGGAAGTTGAGCCGAACTTCGGCACCATTCACCCCCTGGAAGGCTTGCGCGTGACTTTGCAGGAGGACGAGGCGGCGGCCTTATCGGTGGCCTTGGAAGCCTTGCATCGCTTCTTCAAGCAGTACCACCGCAAGCTGGAAGATGACTTTCGCTCCTATCAAGGCCGGTACCGCATTCCCAATCCCCAAGAGAAGGGAGCAACCCTTTCGGTGCAGGTGCGCACCCTGCCGGACGTGGCTGAAGAGCTGCTGCAGCTGGAAGGGGAGGCGGAAGAACCTGCCCAAACCCTGCTGCGGGATGATTTGGTGCCCGAGGGCGCGCAGATAGGCCTGGGGGTCTTGCCGTGGACAACGGTGGAAATGCTGCGTCGCACGGGGCAATGGCATCCCCTCCCCCAAAGCAAGCTGGTGAAAAATGGAGAAGGGCTGCCGGTGGTGATTGTGCGCACCTCTCGATCAAAAGCAAAGCAGCTCATCGAGAATTTGCGTGGGGAAGGCGGGCCCCAGGGCGTTTGTTTCAACACAGGGGTGGATCCCTTCGATGGCGATCGCTACGACTTGGAAATTGTGCAAACGGGCAATCGCGATCTGCACCTGTTTGGAGAGTTTCCCGAAGATGATCCCGTTCACTCCATGGCTCGCAAGCGCTGGGAGCGGCGTTGCCGGGATACGGGTGGCTATTGCGGCTTGGTGGTGGCGATGGGGGTGAATTCTACGCGCCCAGAGCTGCAAGTGCGCCACATTCTGGCCTTGTTTGAGATGCAGGCTTTGAACCCAACGGGACTGGGACTGGGGCCGATGGTGCGGATTAGCCGACAATTGCACTTGCCTTGACCGTCCAGATGGAGGCAGGTTAGGTGCTGCTGGTAACCTGAGCAACTTTCTCCCAGCCGGGATCCCTTCTTTCTATCTCTGGCAGGTTTACCGGGCGGTGATTCGGTTTTTCCAGGGATCCACGCTATCTTGGCTCTGGTTCTCTCCTGGGTGCTGACCGGCAAAATAGCTCGACAAAGCATCTCGACAAAGCATACAGTGGCCCTATCATCTGGGGGCTCTGGTATTGACCCTCAGTTTGTGGCAAGTGCTTGGAGTTTAGGGCAAGGGATCCCAAGTATCCTGCCGCCGCAGGGTAGCTTGTCGCAGCCGAGCCAAGTTGGCCGATCCAGTGCAAAAGGCAACAATGCGCAGCTCCTCGATCACGGCGCGAAAGGTGTCCACCACTGCCTGCATCTGTCCTTGGGAGACGGCGTGTAAAGCGGGGGCGGCCATACCCACCACATCGGCTCCCAGACGGATAGCTTTGGCCGCGTCGATGCCATTGCGGATGCCGCCGCTGGCCACCAGGGGTAAGTCCGGCAGCAGGCGAGGAATTTCCAGCAGGGACAAAGCCGTTGGGATCCCCCAGTCCCTGAAGCTGTGGGCGATGCGTTTCTTGAGAGCATCTGGTTGGCGATGGGCCTCCACCTCGCTCCAACTGGTGCCGCCCGCCCCCGCCACATCCAGGGCTGCCACGCCGCATTCGGCCAGCTGCTGGGCTACTTTGGCACTGAGGCCATTGCCCACTTCCTTCACCACCACCGGCACCGGTAACTGCGCCACCAACCGTTCGATGCGGCCATACAATCCACGCCAGTCGGGATCCCCTTGGGGTTGAACCGCCTCCTGGAGAGGATTGAGGTGCAGAATCAATGCATCCGCCTCGATCATCTCCACCGCCCGTCGCGCCTGCTCCAACCCATAGCCGTAGTTGAGCTGAACGGCACCCAGGTTGGCCAGCAGCAGAATATTCGGGGCCACTTGGCGCACCTGGTAAGTCCGGGCCAGCTCTGGATGTTCCAAGGCTGCCCGCTGGGATCCCACCCCCATGGCAATGCCCAACTGTTGGGCAGCGGCGGCCAGTTGTCGGTTTAGCTCATGGGCAGCCTCTGTCCCCCCCGTCATGCTGCTGATGAGCAGGGGTCCCTGTAGGCGTTTTCCCAAGAACTCGCAGCTCAGGTCGATCTCCGACAACAGCAGCTCCGGCAACGCCACGTGCTCAAAGAAAAACCGCTCAAAGCCGGTGCGGATCCCTTTGGCAGCCACATCCTGCTGCAGAACAATGTCC
Organism: Thermostichus sp. MS-CIW-30; assembly: GCF_054058015.1. NCBI lineage: Bacteria > Bacillati > Cyanobacteriota > Cyanophyceae > Thermostichales > Thermostichaceae > Thermostichus > Thermostichus sp. MS-CIW-30. The sequence goes on along the minus strand of NZ_JBSRZW010000007.1, from coordinate 91,546 downwards.
AGGTGATCCTGTTTGCGCTCGGAAATGGGGGGGAGAGAATTGGCCATCGCGTCAGCAGTGCAGAGCCCTTTGGTCTTGGTAGAGATTGTCAGTCTATAACGCCGCGCGCTGCCAAAGGCGAACAGCATTGCCCGTTCGCGCTAGCGGGACGGAGTCCAAGGTGACTCGCTATCTACTGGGACAGCAGTGCGGTTCCCGGTAGGGTGCCGGAGGCATAGCACTGTCGCGTCAGCGGTGCGGAGCACTATGATGTGGGCGGGATCCCAACCGGACAGCCATGCAACCCTTGCACATCTTGCTGGCAGAAGGCAACCCTCATCTGCGCAGCTTGCTGTGTTGGCATTTGCAACAGGCCGGACACCAAGTTTGGGCAGCAGAGACCCTTCGCCAGGCAAAGACCCTGCTGCAACACCAGCCCATTCACCTGCTGATTTTGGATGCGGAGCTGTCCAACCGCGGCGGGCTGCAATTGTGCCGGTGGGCCCATCGCCAATGTGATCTGTTAATTCTGCTACTCTCCCACCGGGGATCCGAGGCGGATATCATCGCCGGCCTGGAGGCAGGAGCGGACGATTACCTCACCAAGCCCTTCAGTATGCAACTGCTGGATGCCCACCTTCTAGCCTTGGCTCGGCGACGACAGCGTCATATCCCCCCTACCTTTCTGCAGTACGGGGATCTCAAAATTGACCTGGTGCAACGGCGCGTTGCCCTGGCCGGGGAAGGGATCGACCTCACGCCCCAGGAGTTTAGCCTGCTGATGGTGCTGGTGCAGGCGGATGGGGATCCCGTCTCTCGTCTAGAGCTACTAGAGCGAGCATGGCCGGATTCCACCGATAACCCTCGCACCGTCGATACCCATATCCTCTCGTTGCGCAAAAAGCTGGAACGGGATCCGCGCCAGCCCAGCTTGATCCACACAGTGCGCAATGTCGGCTACTGCTTTGGCCTCAGCCCCCCGCTGCTTCAGGAACAGAAAACTCTGTCAGCCGCTGCAGGCGATTCAGGATCTGGGCCTCAGCGGCAGCGTCGTGGAGTCGCAGCGTCAGGCAAAGCACCTACTAAGGAATAGCTAGTTAACGTCAATTCCGCTAGGCAGAATCGGGATTGCTAAGTTGCAGCAGAGACCGGCGTACCCGCTGCTCCAAGGCCAGGTTGTGATGTCGGCGGCTGACCTGCAAAGCTGCCTGCAAATCCGAAAAAGCTGTTGCTTTATCTCCCATATTCCAGTAGGCCAGCCCTCGTCCGTACAAGCCATACTCGTCGGAGAGGTCAATCCGGTTCATATCCGCTTCCAGGCGAAAGGCCCGCTCGTAGTCGTCCAAAGCAGCTTTGATCTCCCCCAGCGCATAGAGAAGGTTGCCCCTGATGTAGAGAACGTTGGGCTGCTGGGGTTCTCTTTCTAAGCTGCGGCTGAGGTCGGCAATGGCCTCGTCAAAGTAATCACCACAGGCGTAGGTCACCCCCCGCTGGTAGTAGTGGGCTGGGCTGGGATCCCAGTCAATAGCCTGCGACCAATCGGACAAAGCCGCCTCCCAGGTGCCCAGGTAGCTGTGTAAACGGGCCCGCTGGGAATGGGCAAGCGCTGAGGTGGGATCCAGGCGGATGGCTTCATCCAGGTGGGCTAGGGCCAAAGGCAGGGATCCCTGTTGCATGAGCAGGTTGGCCAAGCTGAGGTGGTGGGGGACATTGGGGTGTAGGCGCACCAGCTCAGCAAACTCCGCCGTTGCTCCCTGGAGATCCCCCTGAGATTGACGAATCAGCCCGCGGTAAAAATAGGGTTCTGGACGGCGTGGGGCCAACCGGGTCGCCTGGCCGAAATCCTCCAAGGCTTGGGGAACTTGGCCGAGGGCAAAGTAGGCTTCTCCCCGCAAAATGTAGGCGTTGGCCAGGCAGGGATCCCGCTGCAGAGCCAAGCTGAGCTGTTCAATAGCCCCCGGCAAATCCCGGTTCAGCCACCGTTCTCGACCACGGTTGTAGGCCAAGATGGCCGGACGGGTGAAGGCAGAAATGGCCGCTGCACCTGCCAGACCCATCACTGCCAAAAGGCGATCCTGCCGCCAACTCGCCATGCTCCCCAGCAACAGGGCAACCGCAATCAAAAGGCGCAAACCGGCAGAGTCGTGGGCTCTGAACATACTGCTCTGCACCGCTGTTACGAACGTATCCTGTTTTTTTAATCTGCTCGCGAGCTTCTCTCTGATTCTGCCCGATTTGGCAGCGAAAAACGCCGAACAGCTCAAGCCCAAAAAGCTCCCGTAGCTCACTTGGATCAAGAGTAGAAAGGGGATCCCCGTGCTCCTCCCAACCCTTTAGGTGTGAGCAGTTGCCCTCCCTCCTGGCCTGCTAACGCGAGAGTGCTCTGGATCCCGGCTCCCCCTTAGGCCCAGAGCATCAACCGCAGCTCATAGGGATCGTGCATATCGGGGTGAAAGGGCAGCAAGCGGATGGCCAACCCTTGCAAGCCGCTGGCCTCATAGCAAATCTGGCCGGAAAAGATGGCCCGATCCTCCAGCGTCTCCACATAGCGCAGGGGGGTCGCCTGTCCCTTCTGAATCTGGCCCTCATCATTGACCGGCCCCTGGTAAGCTTGCACGATCACATCCTGAGGTCGCAGGGATCCCAGCCGCACTTCCACCGTCACGGTGAGGGGATCCCTGGCCATCACCACTTGGTCATCCTGTGCCAAGGCAAGGCCGGCAGCGGCAGCTTTCTTCGGGGTTTCGATCTGGACGTTGAGAACCTGGATGTTGTACCAATGCTCCTGCAGGTGGTTTTGCCAACGAACGAACTGGCGGGCCGACTCGAAGTGGTCACGGCGCATGCGGTCGAAGTAGTTGCTGAGAGGAATGTAGGCTCGCTGGACGTACTCCAACACCATGCGCTGCGTGCTGAACTGGGGGCAATTGAGGCGAATCGCCTGCTTCATGCGCTGGATCCACTGATGGGGTAGGCCATCGCTGCCGCGCTGGTAGAAGAGAGGGGCAACCTCTTGTTCCAGCAGGTCGTAGAGGGCATTCGACTCCACCTCATCTTGATAGGCGCGATCCTCATACTCCTCGCCGCGGCCAATGGGCCAGCCGGTCTGGTAATAATCGGCCTCATCCCACCAGCCATCCAAAATACTGAGGTTCTGTCCGCCGTTGGCCGCTGCCTTCATGCCGCTGGTGCCGCTGGCTTCACGGGGGCGCAAGGGGTTGTTCAGCCACACATCCACCCCGGCCACCATCAAGCTGGTGACATACATGTCGTAGTCCTCAATGAAAACCAAGCGCTGGCGAAACTCCGGCTGCCGCGACACCTGCACGATCTGGCGGATCAGCTCTTTGCCGGGTATGTCGCGGGGGTGGGCCTTGCCGGCAAAGATAAACTGCATCGGGTACTGAGGATGGTTGAGCAAAGCCTTGAGCCGTTCCAGGTTGTGGAACAAAAGGGTGGCCCGCTTGTAGGTGGCAAAGCGGCGGGCAAACCCAATGGTAAGCACCTCCGGGTTGAGGGCCTCAGAGGCCCGTTGGATCTCAGCCGCTGAGGCAGCCCGTTTCTGGAGCTGTTCCATCAAGCGCTCGCGGGTAAAGTTAATCAGGCGGGAGCGGCTGCGCTCGTGGGCCCGCCACAGTTCCCCATCCGGAATCCGATCCACCTTTTGCCAGAGGGGATCCGAAGGAGGAGCCTCTGCCCAATCCGGCCCCAGGTAGCGGTCGTAGAGGGCTTGGTTCTCCTCCCCCACCCAGGTGCGGACATGTACCCCGTTGGTGATGGAAGTAATCGGCACTTCTTCCAGCGGGATCCCAGGCCACAGCCGGCTGAACATCTTGCGGGAAACCGCCCCATGCAGCTTGCTCACACCGTTCACAAAAGAGGCCATGTTGATGGCCAGCACTGCCATGCTGAAGGGAGATTGGAAGTCGCCGGTATTTTCCCGTCCCAAAGCCAAAAAGCGCTCCCGGCTCAGGCCCATCTGGCTGTAGTAGAAGCCGAGGTAGTAATCGATCTTGTCGGGCGGGAATAGGTCGATCCCGGCGGGCACCGGCGTGTGGGTGGTAAACATCTGGCTGGACTTGGCCACTTGCCAAGCCTCTTCAAAGCTCAGCCCCTGCTCGACCATCAACAGGCGAATCCGCTCCACCGCCAAAAAGGCCGAGTGCCCTTCGTTCATGTGGTAGACGGTGGGATGGATCCCAAGGGCGCGCAAAGCCCGCACGCCGCCGATCCCCAGCATGATCTCCTGGTGGATGCGCAGATCTTGGTCGCCACCGTACAGCTCATCGGTGATGTCTTGGTCGTACTGGCTGTTGGGCTCGATGTTGGTGTCCAGAAGATAGAGGGGCACCCTCCCCACCGTCACCTTCCAAATGCGGGCGAACACCTTGCGGTTGGGATAATCCACCTCAATCCGAATTTCGCGGCCCTCCGCATCTCTCTGCAGCTCCAGGGGCATGTTAAAGAAATCGTTAACTGGGTAGCGTTCCTGCTGCCAGCCGTCGGGGTTGAGGTACTGGCGGAAATACCCCTTTTGGTAGAGCAAGCCCACACCCACCAGGGGCAAGCCCAGGTCGCTGGCCGCCTTGAGGTGATCCCCGGCCAAAACCCCCAAGCCGCCTGAGTAGAGGGGTAGACAATCCGCCAAACCAAACTCTGCCGAAAAATAGGCGTAGCACTCCCCTTCCACCGCTTGGGCCGAACGATACTTGCGATACCAAGTGTCCTCCTGCAGGTAGCTCTGCAGTTGTTGGCTGGCCCGTTCCAACTGGGCCAAAAAGCCGGGATCCTCCGCCAACTCATCCAGCCGTTCCTGCCGAATCCGGCCCAGAAGAGCCACCGGGTTGTGGGCACAGGCATCCCACAGATCGGGATCCATGCGCCGGAATAGACTGCGGGTTTCTACGTTCCAACTAAAATGCAGGTTGTAAGCCAACAAGCGCAGACTTTCCAGCGGAGTAGGCAGGTAGGGAGTGACCTTAAACGTGCGTAGCGGCTTCATAAAGACTGGGAGGAGCGTTGTTTCCACTGTCAGGCTACCTTGCCCTCAGCCTGAGGGCGTGGCTTTTTAACTTGAATGTCGATTTGTAATCCAGTGGATGCCGAGCTGTAATCCAACGGCTGCTCGAACTCCCTCAGGGCTCTATTTGGGATGGATCCGACTGCGCCCCTGGCCGATACGATCGCTGCCATTGCCACTGCGGTGGTGCCTGAACAGGGCAGCGTGGGGATTGTGCGCCTTTCCGGGTCACGAGCCCTTCCCATTGTCCAAGCCATCTTTACCCCTGCCCGCCGCAACGCAGTCTGGGAGAGCCATCGGCTCCTCTACGGCTGGATCCGCGACGAGAAAGGCCAAATCCTAGACGAAGCGCTGGCCGTTTGGATGCAGGCCCCCCGTTCTTACACCCGCGAAGATGTGGCAGAGCTGCATTGCCACGGTGGCATCATGGTGGTTCAGGCCACGTTGCAACAATGCCTGCGGCAGGGGGCGCGGCTGGCTCAGCCGGGGGAGTTTAGCCTGCGCGCTTTTCTGAATGGCCGCATTGACCTCACCCAGGCCGAGAGTGTGGCCGATCTGGTGGCGGCCCGCTCCCCTCAGGCGGCCCGGATGGCCCTAGCAGGCTTGCAGGGTAAGTTAGGGGGATCCATTCGCGCCCTGCGCCAGGAGCTGCTGGGTTTGTTGGCAGAAATTGAGGCTCGCCTCGACTTTGAAGAGGATCTGCCCCCCTTGGATGTTGCCGCTTGGCAGGCCCGGCTCCAAGCTATACAAACCCAGATCCAAGCTCTGCTGGCCACGGCAGAACGGGGACAACTGCTGCGCACCGGGGTGAAGGTGGCCATTGTCGGGAGGCCCAATGTGGGCAAGTCCAGCCTGCTCAATGCTTGGTCAGGACAGGATCGGGCCATCGTCACCGATCTGCCCGGCACCACCCGCGACGTGGTGGAATCCCACCTGGTGGTAAAAGGGATCCCCGTTCAACTGCTGGACACTGCCGGCATCCGCGCCACCGAAGATCCGGTGGAACGGCTGGGGGTGGAGCGCTCCCAACGCCTAGCCCAGGCTGCCGATGTGCTGGTGCTGGTCATCGACGCCCAAGCGGGCTGGACGGCTGCCGACGCCGCCATCTACGAGTCGATCCGCCATCGCCCCCTCATCCTGGTGATCAACAAAACCGACCTCGCCCCGCCAGAGGGGATCCCTCTCCCCCCCGAGATTGCCCACCGCGTCCCCGCCGTTGCTGCCCAAGGGAAAGGGATCCCGGAGCTGGAAAAAGCCCTGGAGCAGCTTGTCACCCAGGGACGTCCCCAGCCCAATCTGGAGATAAGCCTGAACCAGCGGCAGGCCGCTGCCCTCCAACAAGCCCAAGCCAGCCTGGAACAGGTGGGGCAGGCCATCCAAGCTCAGCTCCCCCTGGACTTTTGGAGCATCGACCTGCGGGGCGCCCTACATGCCCTTGGCCAGATCACCGGCGAGGAGATCTCGGAATCGGTGCTGGATCAGATTTTCAGCCGCTTCTGCATCGGTAAGTAGCCCCCTAACTCATACTCATTTTGAGTTTGTGTTACTATGGGCTCAGTTGGGAAGCCGAAGCGGATCCCCGATAATGGAAACACAGTTAGGAGGTTGGCCATGGTTACCGCCGAGAAAACCCGTCTCTACCCCACCCAGATCGATTTGCCAGCAGAGGCTCGCGCGCAACTGGTGGAGCTGCTCAACCAGTCCTTGGCAGACACGTTGGATCTGAAGACGCAGGTGAAACAGGCCCACTGGAACGTTAAAGGCATGCACTTCATCGCCTTGCACGAGATGTTCGACACTTTTGCCAGCACCCTGGAAAACTACGTGGACATGCTGGCGGAACGGGTTACGGCGCTGGGGGGCATCGCCCGCGGCACGGCTCGCATCGTTGCCCAAACCTCCACCTTGCCGGAGTACGATCTGGCCGCTGAAGAGGGTCGGGATCACCTGCAGGCTTTGGCAGCCCGTTACGCTCAATATGCAGCTTCCGTCCGCCGCAACATTGACCGCACCACCGAACTGGGGGATGCCGACACAGCAGACCTGTTCACCGAGATCTCGCGCCAGATTGACAAAGATCTTTGGTTTATCGAGGCTCACCTGCAGGCGTGACGCCGGCGAGGCCAGTCACAGGCAAGTGGATCAAGCAAAATGGGCGTTAACGTTCCCCTCCTGTATTTGGTGGCTCTGGCCAGTATCCTCGGCGTGGCGGGCTTCTTTGTCCTGCGGGAGGTGCTGCGGGTACGGGCCCAGGAAAAGGTCATCCGTGAGCTGCAGCCCCGCCTGAGCAAAGGCAAGGGATCCCCGCAGGAGCACTACGAGTTGGGCAGCGTCTATTTGCAAAAAGGCCTCTACGACCAGGCGGTTGCCCAGCTCAAAAAAGCCCTAGAAGTGGCCGGGGAGAACATTCCCCCCGTCTGCAACGCCCTCGGTTTTGCCTACTTCAGCCAGGGGCAGTACGACTTGGCCATCCGTTACTACAAGGATGCCGTGGCTGCGGATCCCGGTTATGTAACTGCTTGGAACAATCTGGCCCATGCCTATGAGAAGAAAAATCTCTATGGCCCAAGCTTGGAAGCTTACGAAACTGCCCTGAAGTTGGATCCCCGAAATGCCATTGCTAAGCGGCGCTCGGAGTCTCTGCGCAAACGGTTGCAGCCCAGCCCCTGAGGATCCCATCTGCAATTTCATCCGCAGAAATACTCTTGACCGCAGCACAGTTGTCCATAGGAGTTGGCTCTAAAGACTCCATCCTGCCTGTGCAGGCACTTCCTTATCCTCTCAAAAGAAGATTGATAATATTGAAATCTTGAGTGCAAATGTAAGATCCGGTATCGTGTTGCCTGGGCTGGTATTATGTCTTAAATAAAACGAGAGGCCATTTCATGGATTCGCAATCGGTAGCACCTGTGGTTTTGGTGATCCTGGATGGCTGGGGTTATCGGGATGCTCTCGATGGCAACGCGGTGCTGGCTGCGGAAACCCCTGTCCTGGATAGCCTTTGGGCTGCCTATCCCCACACCCTGCTGCAAGCTTCGGGTCGGGCCGTGGGCCTGCCGGCAGGACAGATGGGCAACTCTGAAGTCGGGCACCTGACCTTGGGGGCAGGGCGGGTGGTGCCGCAGGAATTGGTGCGCATCAGCGACGCGATAGAGACGGGATCCCTTTTCCAGGATCCCTTGTTGATGCAAGTTTGTCGCCAGCTCAGAGAGCGAGGGGGCCGTTTTCACTTCGTTGGCCTTTGCTCCGAGGGGGGGGTTCACTCCCACATCGACCATCTCTATGGGTTGCTCAAGCTGGCGGCCCAGGCTGAGATTCCGGCCTATGTCCACGCCATCACCGATGGCCGCGACACCTTGCCCCGCGATGGTGCCAGGGTTCTGGCCGCCCTGGAAAAAGAGCTGCAATGGCTGGGCAATGGCGTCATCGCCACCCTGAGCGGACGCTACTACGCCATGGATCGGGATCGCCGTTGGGAGCGCACCCAAAAGGCCTACGAGATCATGACCCAAGACGGCCCTGGCCGTGGACAAAGCGCCGCGGAGGTGATGGAAGCTTTCTATGCCCAGGATCTCACAGATGAGTTCATCCCGCCCACCCGCCTGGCTCCGGGGGCTGTGCAGCCGGGAGATGCGGTGCTTTTCTTCAACTTCCGCCCAGATCGCGCCCGCCAACTTACCCAAGCCTTTGTCTGCCCAGATTTCTCAGGCTTTCAGCGCCCCTTGCTGCCGGATCTCACCTTCATCACCATGACTCAGTACGAGGCGGAGCTGCCGGTGCAGGTGCTGTTCAAGCCCCAGAACCTGGATCACCTGCTGGGCCAAGTGGTGAGCGAGGCCGGCCTCAAGCAATTGCGCATTGCCGAGACGGAAAAATACGCCCATGTCACCTACTTCTTCAACGGCGGCATCGAGCAGCCCTTCCCCGGTGAGGATCGCATCCTGGTGCAAAGCCCGCTGGTGACCACCTACGACCAGGCGCCGGAGATGTCGGCAGTGGAAGTGACCGACAAAGCGATAGAGGCCATCGCCCGCCGCGAATACAGCCTGGTGGTGCTCAACTATGCCAATCCCGACATGGTAGGTCACACTGGCAACTACGAAGCCACCATCCGCGCTTTGGAGACGGTAGATCGCTGTTTGGGCAGGTTGCTGGCGGCAGTGGTGGATGCAGGAGGCACCACTTTGATCCTGGCGGATCACGGCAATGCCGAGCTGATGTGGGATGAGAACGGCAACCCCTGGACGGCCCACACCACCAACCCCGTTCCCTGCATTTTGGTGGAGGGGGAAAGGCGCAAAATCCCCGGCTGTGGCGGCGATGTCAAGTTGCGCTCCAACGGCACTTTGGCTGATGTGGCCCCCACCCTGCTGGAGATCTTGGGCCTGCCTCAGCCCCCCGAAATGACAGGACGTTCGCTTTTGCAGCCGGCAGAATACACCATCCTCCAGCGGCAACCCAGTCCTGTGGGGCGGTAGGTGCCAGGGATCCCTTACTCCGTCACTGGGATCCCTTCTTGGGCCAGCCATGCTGTTAGCTCTCCCCAGTTGCGATAGACAGCCAGAACCCGTGAGCGATCGGGGTGATAGGGGGCAGCCAAGCGCTCCAACTGCAAAAAGCGGGCCTGGGGAGGGATCACCGCCGCTTCGGGATCGGGGGGAGTGGGTCGGCGCAAGGAGCTGCTGTAGCCGCGGTAGATCAGCACCAGATCAGACTCTCCCTCGCTTTCCACCTCCACCCGTAGCACCTCTTGCGGGTGGTCTTGGCTATAGCGCTCCAAGGCCAAGGGCCAAGGCAGGGCCCTCATGCTTCCAGTTCCCCCTTATCAGTTCCGGGTCGCAGCCGCCAGACAAAGTAGAGGCTGTAGAGCAGGTAGGCCACCAGCCCCCAGGCCCCCACGCTCCCCAGCAGCTCCGGCGATACATTGGGATGGAAGATCTCCCGAAACCCCAGCGGTGGCCCAAACCAAGCCCGGCACTCCTCTGGCAGAGAAGTGCGGAAAGCACAGGGCACAAAGGCCCCCGAAAAGAGGATCCCGGCCCCCATATAACCAGTCAGGCCCCACCGCCAGAGCAAAAAGGCTCGCGCCGCCCAGGTTCTCGACTGCTCGAGAGCAGCACTCCAGTCCCGCCAAAACCAAAGACAAACCAAGATCAACAGCCGCGCCATTGCTCCACTGAGAAAGCTGACGGGCAGGCCCCCAATCATCAGGTACACCGTCACCGCCAAGAGGCTCGATACCCGCCAATAAACGATCAATAGCTGAATCAAGGGCCGCAACCCCACCGCAAAAGCCCAAATCAGCAGCAGCAATGGCATCACCACCGTCAGCGCCACTGCCAAGCGGTAGTCCAGCCAGATTGCATCCACCAGCCAACTCTGGGGAGTCATCCTCACCCTCTGCCACTCCTGCCCCTTAGTATATGAAACCTGGGGGATCCAGGACGGGACACAGAGAGTTACGGAATGTTAACGCCTGCTGACCATCCCCAGCAAAACTTTACACCAGACAGCTTTCAGAAAGTTTTCCATTTTGCCGCTACCGATCCCCGAAAGTGGTAGATTCTTAGCTAGCTCCTCAGAGGAGCATGACTCTAGTCAATAATAAGCTCAACTATACTGAAAATAATGTATAATATGTTCAGTACAGATTACTACCAGTTGATCTTTCTGTTTACTTTCGAGTCTGCCAACATGGTAGCCAAAGCAAAGCAGAAAATTGGTAGTAAGACGACACGGAAACTGCGCTTTGGGTATTCTACTCAAAGCTTTGCGGGATACCGCCATTCTGTTTGGACTCCGTCCCGCTAACGCGAATGGAAACAAACAGAATGCTATCGCTGCATAGTTGAACAGTGATGTTCAGCAGTGTTCAGCGTAAATGTATCAGTATCCCTGTCGTTCGGAAGGCCAGCTGCCTGTCTGAGCGACCAGCGGAGTCTCCTTCAGACCTTGGCCCAACTTAATCTCATTAAGTATTGTTACTTAATCGTGTTATCTTGGGTTAAGGTCAAACCTTGAGAGGCATGACCTCGAAACCATGGCCCGTTCTTCCAGACTCCTCTCTCACAGTTCTACCCGTTGGAAGGCGACCCAGTGGAAGCCCAGACCACTGCCTCCCTTGGAGAATGCACCTCCTTCTCCGAAGCGGGAGGAAGAGACAGGGGATCCAGTTGCGTCAGAGCCACCCCTTGCCCTGGGGAAGCCCGATTTGGCGAGGAAGGTGAAGGGTGGAGCTAGGGGGGCAGCAGTTGCTGGCAGCGGGAGCTATGAAGCGCTGCAGCTGTGGCTGGTGCTGGTTACCTTGGGGGTAAGTCTGGCCATTGCCGTGGGAGTGGCCCTGGTTTACTCTCTGGGGGTAGCTGCCAACTACTTGCTGGGGGCGGTTGTTGGCGTGGTTTATCTGCGCATGCTGGGCCGCGGCGTAGCGGAGCTGGGCAAAAGCCGCAACCGTTTGGGGGTGACGCGTTTGGCTCTGTTTGTCGGGCTGATCGTTTTAGCCACTCAGGTGAAGTCTTTACAGATATTGCCCATTTTCCTGGGGTTCATGACCTACAAGGTCACCCTGCTCATTCATCTTGTCCAGACCTTGACCCGTTCATCTTCTTCTGTGTGATGCCCATGAACCTGTCCTTCTCCTCTCCTCCTCTTTTGGCAGAACTCGAGGTCGGCCATCACCTTTACTGGCACCTGGGCAAATTCACGGTTCACGGGCAGGTTTTGATCGCCAGCTGGATCGCCATTGCCCTGATCTTGACGGTGGTTATCTTGGGCACCCGTCAACTGCAGCGGGAGCCGGCTGGTCTGCAAAACTTTGTCGAGTATGCCCTGGAATTTGTGCAGAGCATTGCCCGTGCCCAGATTGGCGAGAAAAACTTCCGGCCCTGGGTACCCTATGTCGGCACCTTGTTCCTGTTTATCTTTGTCTCCAACTGGATGGGCAACCTCTTCCCGTGGAAGCTGATTCCTCTGCCGGAAGGGGAGCTGGCCTCTCCCACCAACGACATCAACACCACTGCTGGCTTGGCGCTGCTTACCAGCATCATGTATTTCGTAGCCGGCATCAGCAAGCGGGGGCTGTCTTACTTCAAAAAATACATTGAGCCTACCCCGATTCTGCTGCCCATCAATGTTTTGGAAGATTTCACCAAGCCCCTCTCCCTGAGTTTCCGTCTGTTCGGCAACATCCTGGCCGAAGAGCTGGTGATAGCGGTGTTGGTGTTGCTGGTGCCCTTGTTTATCCCCGTGCCGGTGATGGTTCTGTTCCTGTTTACGGGGGCAATTCAGGCTTTGATCTTCTCAACCCTCTCGGCAGCTTACATTGGAGAGGCGCTGGAAGGTCATGGAGGAGGGGATCACCACGATTGATCCCGCTGTTTGGCCGATCACCTTGGCCTTTTCACGGAGGATCATCTCAAGTGGGCCAGCGCAAGGGATCCCTTCTTTTGGTAAGGTTTGTTGGGGCTGACAGATTGGTTCTGAAAGCCGCCGACAAGGGAGTGATTTGAGGCTGTAGTGTATCAGACCCGATCACCTCTGAAGCTCAAGAGACGTTGTTGTTGTGTCAATCACCAAGGAGCATCTCACTATGGATCCGTTAACCTCTGCTGCTTCTGTTCTGGCTGCTGCTCTGGCCATTGGTCTGGGATCCCTGGGTCCTGGGATCGGACAGGGGAACGCCGCTGCTGCTGCGATGGAAGGGGTGGCCCGCCAACCGGAGGCGGAAGACAAGATCCGCGGCAACCTGCTGGTTAGCCTGGCCTTCATGGAAGCTCTGACCATCTACGGCTTGGTGGTGGCTTTGGTGCTCTTGTTTGCCAACCCCTTCGCCTAGTGTCCTACGGGGGCGGGCCGCAGCGATGGCCGAGGTGAGCCATATCCGCCCCCCAACCCGGCCTGACGGTAGACCTAAGTTTCTGTTGGGGTCATAACACCCATGCTCTTCCAAACTCTATTGGCTGTTGAAGCGGCTGAAAAAGGTGGTCTTTTCGATCTGGATGCCACCCTGCCCCTGATTGCCATTCAGTTTTTGCTGTTGGTGGCAGTGCTCAACTCACTCTTCTATGAGCCGGTTACGCGGGCTATCGACAGCCGCAGCGACTACATCCGCACCACTCAGGCGGAAGCCCAAGAGCGGTTGGACAAGGCGGTGTCGTTGACCCGACAGTATGAGTCTGAGATCAGCCAGGCCCGCTTGCAAGCCCAGCAGGTGATCGCTGAGGCAGAGGCTGCAGCTGCTCGCATTCGTTCCGAGAAACTGGCTGCTGTGCAGGCAGAGATCCAGCAGAAGCTGGAGGCGGCGCGGCTACAGGTCGAGCAAGAGAAGCAGGCAGCCCTCGAACAGCTGCAGCAGCAGGTGGATGCCATTGCCGCCCAGATTACCCAGAAACTGCTGGGCAGTGCTCGTTAGATCGCTGGTTGGAAGTACTTTTGGAGGAGCTTGCGATGCCTGTGTGGAGTTGGGTGGCCGGTTGGATCTTGGCTGTGGCCGAGACCACGGAGCTACTCCCAGAAGCCAAGGCAGGAGAGGGGGATCTCTTGGCCAAGATTCTCGAGAGCAACCTGATCAACATCGCGATCATTCTCACCTTGCTGTTTATCTTGGGTCGCAAAGTGGTGGGAGAAGCCCTGGCCAAGCGGCGGGAGGGGATCCTAGAAGAACTGCGGCAGGCGGAGCAGCGCAAACAGGAAGCCATTGAGAAGCTGGCGGAGGAGCAGCAAAAGCTGGCCCAGGCTCAGCAGGAGGCTGAACGTATCCGCAAGCAGGCGGAAGCCAACGCCGAAGCCCGTCGGCAAGAGTTGTTGGAGCAGGCGGAGCGGGAAGTTGAGCGGCTGCGGGCCAATGCCGAGAAAGAGTTGTCCAGCGAGCAGGAGCGGATTCTTCAAGAGTTGCGTCGGCAGATCGTTCGCCAAGCCCTGAGTAAGGTGGAGCAGGAGTTGCCGCAGCACCTCAACGAAGAGACCCACCGCAGCCTGATCGAGAGAGGGATCCAAATGATTGCCCGCTAGCTCTCAAGGAGGAGAAAGGTATGATCAGCAGCACAATGGCTGAGAAGGTGGTGGATCCCTATGCCGAGGCTCTCATTGCCCTTGGATCTGGCCAGGGATTGCTGGACACTTTTGCCGCCGATATGCGCTTTATTGCCGAGGTTTTGCGGGCTACGCCGGAGCTGGGCCAGTTTCTCGCCAACCCGGTGATCAAGGCCGAGGCCAAAAAGAACCTGCTGCAGCAAGTATTTGCCGATCAGATCCACCCTCTGCTGCTGAATGCGCTGAAGTTGTTGACCGACCGCCGCCGTATCATGTTTCTCGGGACTGTTTGCCGGCGCTTTTTGGATCTGCAGCGGAAGCTCCAGAACATCGTCCTGGCCGAAGTGACGACGGCGATACCCTTGACGGAAGCTCAGCAGCAATCGATTCGCGAGCGGGTGATGGACTTCACCCAGGCCAGCGGTGTGGAGTTGCAAGCCACTCAGGATCCGGAGCTGCTGGGAGGGGTGGTCATCAGGATTGGATCCCAGGTGATCGACCTCAGCTTGCGTGGACAGTTGCGCCGGCTGGCCTTGCAGTTGGCCTAAGTTGGTTTTTGAGGATCCCTTCCCATTACTTGAGAGGACTGCTATGCCTACCATTCGCCCAGACGAGATTAGCACCATCATCAAACAGCAGATTGAGCAGTACAACCAGGAGATGCAGGTCTCCAACGTGGGGACAGTTCTGCAGGTGGGGGATGGCATTGCCCGCATCTACGGTTTGGATAAGGTGATGGCCAGCGAGCTGCTGGAATTTGAGGATGGCACCACCGGTATTGCCCTCAACCTGGAAGAAGACAACATCGGTGCCGTGCTGATCGGCTCCGGGCGGAATATCCAAGAGGGATCCACTGTCAAATCCACGGGCAAGATTGCCAGCATCCCGGTGGGAGAAGCCCTCTTGGGCCGCGTGGTGGATCCCCTGTGCAACCCCCTCGACGGCAAAGGCCCGATCCAGTGTACGGAGTCCCGCCTGATCGAATCTCCGGCACCTGGCATTGTCGATCGCCGCTCTGTGTACGAGCCCCTGCAAACCGGCATTACCGCCATCGATGCCCTGATCCCCATCGGGCGGGGGCAGCGGGAACTGATCATCGGCGACCGCCAAACCGGCAAGACCACCGTTGCTGTGGACACAATCCTGAACCAAAAAGGGCAGGATGTGATCTGCATTTACGTGGCCATTGGTCAGAAGCAGAGCACCATCGCCCAGGTGGTGGGCATCCTGACCGAGCGAGGGGCCATGGACTACAGCATTGTGGTGGCTGCCGGCGCCGATAGTCCAGCTCCGTTGCAGTGGCTGGCCCCCTACTGTGGCGCCACCATTGCCGAATACTTCATGTACCAGGGCAAACACACCCTGGTGGTCTATGACGATCTCTCCAAGCAGGCGGTGGCCTATCGGCAAATGTCACTGCTGCTGCGCCGTCCACCCGGTCGAGAAGCCTATCCTGGGGATGTGTTCTACCTGCACTCGCGGCTATTGGAGCGAGCCGCCAAGCTGAGCAGCCAACTGGGAGAGGGATCCATGACGGCACTGCCGATCGTGGAAACCCAGGCCAATGACGTGTCGGCCTACATTCCCACCAATGTTATCTCCATCACCGATGGGCAGATCTTCTTGGAATCGGATCTGTTTAATGCCGGCATCCGCCCGGCCATCAACGTCGGGATTTCCGTCAGCCGCGTCGGCTCGGCAGCTCAGACCAAGGCGATGAAAAAGGTGGCTGGCTCCATCAAGGTGGAACTGGCGCAATACCGCGATCTGGAGGCCTTTGCCCAATTTGCCTCTGACCTGGATGAGGCCACCCAAAAGCAGTTGGCCCGCGGCCAACGGCTGCAGGAGTTGCTGAAGCAGCCACAGTACTCTCCCCTGTCTCTGGATCAGCAGGTGGCCATTATCTATGCGGGGACGCGAGGCTATTTGGATGACATTCCGGTGGAGAAGGTCTCCAGCTTCAAACAGGGCCTTTTGGCTTACCTGGGCACCACCCATCCCAAGTATGGCGAGATTGTCCTCTCCACCAAGCAACTCACCGACGAGGCAGAAGAAATCTTGAAAACGGCCATCACAGAGTTCAAGCAGAGCTTCGTGGCCAAGGCGGCCTAGGGTGACGCGGATCTCTCCTGGCCCGGATCCCTGTCGACCACCAAAATAGAGGGAGTAGGTTATGGCAAACCTCAAGCGCATCCGCGATCGCATCAAGGCGGTGAAAAACACCCGCAAAATCACCGAGGCCATGCGGCTGGTGGCAGCAGCCCGAGTGCGCCGCGCCCAAGAGCAAGTGATGGCCACCCGTCCCTTTGCCGACCGACTGGCCCAGGTTTTCTATCGGCTGCAAACTCGGCTGCGGCTGGAAGATGTCAACTTGCCTCTGCTGAAGCAGCGCCCCATCCAGACGGTGGGGCTGTTGGTGGTGGCCGGGGATCGGGGCTTGTGCGGAGCCTACAACGCCAACGTGATTAAGCGCACCGAGGAGCGGGTTCGCGAGCTGCAGGAGACAGGGCAGCAGGTGCAGCTTTACCTGGTGGGCCGCAAGGCGGTGCAGTATTTCCAGCGGCGCTCCGCTCCCATCGCCAAGACCTACGTGAATTTGTCGCAGATCCCCACGGCGGCTGAGGCTGCCCAGATTGGGGATCAGCTCCTCTCGGCCTTCTTGTCGGAGAAGGTGGACAAGGTAGAGCTGCTCTATACCCGCTTTGTCTCTTTGATCAGCTCCCGTCCGGTGGTGCAATCCCTGTTGCCCCTCGATCCGTCGCGGTTGGCCACTCAAGACGATGAAATTTTTCGTCTTTTGGTGCGGGGCGGAGAGTTTACTGTCGAGCGCAGCAAAGTCATCGCAGCGGTCTCGGCCCCACCTCAGGACATGATCTTTGAGCAGGATCCCGTGCAGATTTTGGATGCACTGCTGCCGCTGTACCTGAACAACCAGTTGCTACGGGCCTTGCAGGAGGCGGCGGCCAGCGAATTGGCAGCTCGCATGACGGCCATGAACAACGCCAGCGACAATGCCAGCGAGCTCATTCGCACGCTGGGTCTTGCCTACAACAAAGCTCGCCAGGCGGCTATTACCCAGGAGATCCTGGAGGTGGTGGCCGGAGCGGAGGCCTTGTAGGGTTCTCAAAGGAGATCCCCTGAGGAGCCGAGGTTGCGTTGCCGCGCCATCTGGGAGTTGAGCAGAACCACCGGCAAAATCCCCACTAAGACAATGGCCAAAGCCGGTGCCCCTGCCTCCGCGAGACGCTCATCGGCTGCCAAGCGGTAGGTTTGCACCGCCAAGGTGTCGAAGTTGAAGGGCCGCAGCACCATCGTGGCCGGCAGCTCCTTCATCACATCCACAAATACCAGCAGCATAGCCCCCAAGAGGCCACCCCTCATCAAGGGCAAATGCACCTGCCACAGGGTGCCCAGGGATCCCTGTCCCAGGCTGCGGGCCGCTTCATCCAAACTGGGGGGAATGCGCAGCAGCGTGGCCTCGACGGTGGCCAAAGCCACGGCCAAAAACCGCACCAGGTAGCCGAACACCAAAGCCGTGAGGGTGCCACTGATCACCAGGCCAGGTGGCTGTTGCAGCACCACCTGCCGCAGGTAGCTCAGCAGTTGATCCAACCACCCTAGGGGAATCAGAACCCCCACTGCAATCACCACCCCAGGCAGCGCATAGCCCAGAGAAGACAACTGCACTGCCAGCCGCAGGCCCCACGGGGATCCCGCCCGTCCTAGCCCCTGCATGCGCAGCCCGTACAGCACCACCACCGACACGGAAACAGCAATGATAGCCGTGATGGTGGATAGCCAAAAGCTGTTCTGGGCGTAGCTCCAAAAGCGGCGACCCAACTCCCCCTGCCGCAGGGTCATGTGGAGCAGGATCAAGGCCGGCACGACGAAGCCCAGCCCAATTGGGATCCCACAGGCTAGCCAAGCCCCCACCGCCCGGATCCCTTGTAGGCGGTAACGGGTTGGGGTGGGTTTGAACCCTTGGCGATAGTAGCGCGCCCGCCGGCGGGAGACCTGCTCCATCGTTATCAGCAGCAACACCAGCAGCAACAGCAGCGCCGAAAGCTGAGCCGCCGCCACCGGATTGCCCAGGGCCGTCCAGGTGCGGTAGATGCCGGTTGTAAAGGTATCTACCCCGAAATAGCTGACGGTGCCGAAATCGTTGAGGGTTTCCATCAAGGCCAGCAGACAGCCGGCCACGATCCCCGGTCGGGCCAGCGGCAAAGCCACCTTGAAAAAGCTGGCCCAAGGCCCGTAGCCCAAGGAGCGGCTTACCTCTAAGCAGGCCACCGATTGCTCCTGAAAGGCCAGCCGGGCCGAGAGGTAAACATAGGGATAGAGGGTGAGGATCAGCAGCAGGATCGCCCCCCACAACGAGCGAATGTTAGGGAACCAGTAGTCGCTGATCCCCCAACCTGTTACCCGCCGCAGCCAGATCTGGAAACCGCCGGTTACCTGCAAAAAATCGGTGTAGGCGTAGGCCAACACATAGGTGGGGGCCGCCAGGGGCAGCACCAACATCCACTCCAGCCAGGCCCGCCCCCAAAACTGACACATGGTCACCAGCCAGGCAGTGCCACTGCCCACCAGGATGACCCCCGCCGCCACCCCTGCCATCATCACCAGGCTATTGCGCACATAAAGCCCCAAGACCGTATCGGCCAGGTGCTCCCAAACCTGCCGCTCGTCCGCAAAAAGGCTGAGCAACACCGTAAGGACAGGAACGAGAATGAGACCGCTGAGGGTCAGAGTCAGAAGCGCCCAGCCGTTCAGAGGAAAGAAGCCACTTCCCGGCAGAGATTTGCTCAACAACTTCAACCTCATCTCTTTGTCCATCTCAACAGGCGGGAGCTACCTCTTGAGCAACTCCTGGGGAAGAAAAGGGGATCCTCCAGGGATCCCCAACCAAGTTTTCTCTCAAAACAAGCTCTTGGGCAGCTTAACGAAATAAACGATGTTCTCGTCTTGCTTGTTACCAAGGTAAGGCATAGTTTTTTCTTGAACCGCGCCCTTTTCCAAGACGATGCCAAAGTCGTCGTCGTTAACTATCGCTAGGGTAGTTGAGTTGAGAATGGCCAACCCCTCGGGCTTGTCGTGGGGATAATTGGGGATCGACATAATGTCAAATACTTCTTCTTTGGAAACGGGCTTGATCCCCGCTGCAATGATTTCCTCTTGGGTTAACTGCTCCAGAGTCTTGCCGTTAACCAGCAGGCCATTTGGACCAGGATCAAAGACATCCGTGGCAGCGGCAGTATCGATTTTGTAGATCTTCTTCGTAGCCTCTTTGTCCTCTCCCGGCGTTTTGCCATCCCGTTCGAGAACCAGGAAGGTTGTGTCGGTAATGGCGACAATTTCGCTAACAGCGGTGCCAGTTCCCTCTAAAGGATAGAGGTATTCTTTGAACTTGCCCGTGGCCAGTTCATAGAAGAGTATCCTGCAAACAGTTGCGGTCTTTTGAACATCTTTGTTGGGGTTCAAAAGCGGAGACTGCATGATGCCGACCAAGTATTTCTGATCGGGCGTCAGAGTTAGCCCCTCCATGCCGCGATTGGGGCGCCGATTTTTGTAAACTTCTGGAAGCTTTTTGCCGCCAACTCCACTTCCAAAAGGATTTAGCCACTCGATGGCCTTGCCATTGGAATCAAAATGGATCAAGTGAGGTCCGTATTCGTCGGCAACCCAAAAGCTTCCATCTTTGGCCACCGCGATCCCCTCTGGATCGATACCTTTGGGATCCGGCGCAAGCTGCTTGCCGCTGAGATCGTAGGCATTCTCTCCCGTTCCCCCCGAGTCAGATGGATTGGGGATCCCGGTGAGATTTTTGCCTGTCTCGTCTTGCAGCAGGATGACCCTGTCCAACTTGAAGCCCTTGCCGTCCAAAGACAATCTGGCAACTTGAGGGGTAAAGTCTGGCTTAGGGAAAATCTTGTCGTTTGACTCAGCTCCATCAATATTGGGACCGCGATCGGTGAGCACATAAAAATATTGGCCATCAAAGGCAAGGCCAGAGCCAAACCCACCATTGTAGATTTTGACGCCGTTTTCTGTGGTCAAAAGCAGATCCCGCTTTGGAACAGGAGCCTTTTCGGGAAGGTTTTCAATTGCCTTTGCCGGGCTATTGGTGTAGAAAGAAGTTAAAGAAAGCAGGAGCAAGAACAAGCCTGCTGTTCGCAGTTGTTTCATTTGGCAAACCTCCAGAAGCTTTTGAAAAAGAAAGACAGGACGCCTGAGCGGCCTCGAACGGAAGCAACGCCGTCCTAGAGTATCGACGCTTGGCCAAGAACCGTCAAGCTGCTTAACGTTCACGGCGTCAAGCAATGAAAGGCTGCACTCAGGGCCTGTCCTGGAGGCCTGATCTACTTCCAACCGGCCCGATCCATTACCTTCAGGGCATCAGGGGTGACGCGGCCAATGCTGGCGGCGTTGATCGTATCTTCCTTAAAGGTGCCAAAGCTGGCCACCACCGAGTCGATCTCAGCCCCGGGCAGTACCGGGTACTCATTGTTGCTCTGGGCAAAAATGGCCTGCGCCTCTGGCCCGGAGAGAAACTCCAAAAATTGGATGGCCGCGTCTTTGTTGGGAGCTGTTTTCAGAATGCCGGCCCCGCTGATGTTGACGTGGGTGCCACGATCCTGCTGGTTGGGGAAGAAGACGCCGATTTTCTCGGCTACGGCGCGCTCTTCTGGATTGTCGGATTTGATCAAACGCGGCAAATAGTAGGTGTTGGCCAAAGCCACGTCTCCCACCCCGGCGGCCACGGCCTTGATCTGATCCGTGTCTCCCCCTTCCGGCGGACGGGCAAAGTTGGCCACCAAGCCCCGGGCCCATTGCTCCGTTTCCGGGATCCCGTGGGCCAAGATGATCGAGGCCGTCAAGGATTGGCTGTAAACGTTGCTGGAGGAGCGGGTGAGCACCTTGCCCCGCCATTTGGGGTTTGCCAAGTCCTCATAGGTGGACAACTCCTTGGGATCCACCTTGTCTTTGTTGTACATGATCACCCGCGCCCGCTTGGTGAGGCCAAACCAGTACCCCTCTGGATCCCGCAGATACTCGGGAATATTTTTGGAGAGCGTCTCGGACTGGATGGGCTGAAACAGGCCCTCGTTCTGAGCGCGCCACAACCGGGCAATATCCACTGTCATGAAGATGTCGGCGGGGCTGTTGGATCCCTCGCTGCGGATGCGCTGGACGATCTCATCGGCGTTGCCCTGCACCCAATTCACGGTAATGCCCGTTTTCTGCTTGAAAAGTTCGTACAATTTCTCGTCTGTGCCGTAGTGCCGCGAGGTGTAGAGGTTCACTTCCCGATTGGCGCCATGGGCCGGACGCAGAAGAGACCCTGCTGCCAGAGCCGCAGAACCTAGCGTGGCTCCACTGACAAATTGCCGTCGCGATAAGCGCATACCCAACTCCTAAGTTCAAAAACATCTCAAGAGACACAGCTCCACCGGCCAGGCTCTCTCTGAGAAAGCACCGGAAAGCCAAGCCCAAAGGACAAAGACAGTCCCCGCAAGCCTCACTCTGTTGGCTCTTATCTTGGGCCAACCTTATTGAGACTTTTATTCAAGAACTTTGCCTTGAGGAAATGATAGGAGATCTCAAGTACCAGGTCAAGCTCTTGGGAGTTGTTCTCACTTCTCACCCTTTGGGATGAAACTGGGTGGCTTCCCCTTGTCCTCGACAGCGCCTGAGATGGCCAGCAACGCAGCCGGTCTTGTTGAGCAACGGGTCTCTACCCAGGGCTTTGCGGTCAGCGGTATTGACAGCACTCGCGAAAGCTGAAGAGGCTTCGGGTATAAAGGGAGCAGGGTAGATGACAGAGCTATGGTGAGCTCCCTTTCGAGATCGCCTCATGCACAGGTGCAAGAGAATAGCAGGGATCCAGGTGTCTCTATCCTGGTCTGCGGCTACAACGATTTGGTGGAGCTCACTCTCCAAGCCCTAGAAGCTTTTGGACATCGCGCTGTAGTAGTTGCTCCCGATCTGCCCCCTCATTTGGAAGAGCAGTGGCAATACCTACAGGCGGATCCCCGCCAGCCGGGGGTGTTGCAGCGGGCTGGGATCGAGCGGATTAGGGTGGCGCTGCTCCTGGAGGACAGCGACCAAGCCAATTTCGAGCTGGCTTTGCTGATTCGAGATCTCAATCCACAGGTGCGTGTCGTCTCCCGTCTGTTCAACCACAGCCTTGCCCGCTATCTCGACTCGGCTTTGCCGCAGCATTTTTCCCTATCGGTGGCGGCTTTGGCTGCCCCGGCTTTTGCCCTTAAGGCCGTTTCCGACGAATTTGTTGGCTACTTTGAGCTGCCCCAGCTGGAAGCCCAGCCGGCCACGCTTCCGCCAGAGCTGGCAGATCCGGCTTACTTTGTCTCAGACCGAGAGACCACCCTCTGGAACGTGGTAGAGCTGACCATCGGATACAACTCCCGCCTGCTGCATATGCCCCTCTCGGAGCTGGAGGAAACTTTTGGGGCGCGGGTGCTGTTTCATTACCCGGTGGATGGGCTTTCTAACTTTTCCAAACAGCGAGTTTTCGACGACTTTGACCACGAGGCAGAGCTGCTGGAGGGGGATCGCGTTTTGGTCATTTGCGATCCCAGAGCCTACCTGCAACTGTTGGAACGCAACGGGCGACGGGGCTCCTCACGGGCACAGCGCTGGGCCAGCGGCCAGATGCAGGACAAGCGACAACAACGGCAAGGCAGGTCGTTGGGGCGGGGATCCCTTGGGTCTTGGCTGCGCAGAGGAGTGCAGGGACTCCTACAGGTCAAGCCCATCGTGCGCACCCTCACCTTCACCTTGGGGGTCATGCTGGTGCTGGGGGTGATCAACTTCAGGATGATCGGCAAACCCCTCATCGAGGGGCTTTTGCTGACGATCGTGGTGCTGACAGGGGGCTACGGGGATATTGAGGCTTTTCAACAGCCGGAAACACCGCTGGGGGTGAAGGTGCTGGCGGTGATGATGACCTTGGTGGGGGCTGCCCTGGTGGGGTTGATTTACGGCTTGGTGACCGACAAATTGGTGAGCAGTCGCTTTGGCTTGGGTCGGGCTGCCCGTATGCCCAAAGAGGATCATGTGGTGATCGCAGGGTTGGGGCGGCTGAGCTATTTGGTGCTGCAGTTGTTGCGGCAGATGGGCTACGAGGTGGTGGTGGTGGATCCCAATAGCGAGAACCCTCTCTTGGAGGCAGCGGAACGGGAGGGAGCGGTGGTGGTTCGTGGGGATTATGCCCTGGCAAGCACGCTGCAGCAGGCTCGCATTCAAGGCAGCCGCTGCCTGATCTGCACCACCCCTGACGATCTCACCAACCTGGAGACGGCCCTGACGGCCCACAGCCTGCAGCCGGGGATCCGCACCATTTTGCGGGTTACCGATCCCGAATTGGCGGCTCGCATGCAGCGCCACATGCAGACCCTGGGGATCAGCTACAGCGCTACCGGGTTGGGGGCACGGGCTTTTGCCACAGCAGCACTGGTGGGATCCGTCTACGGCACTCTGGCTTGGCAAGGGGAAACTCTGCTGGTGACGCTGCTGGAGGTCTCGGCCGATTGCCACTACCTGGGGCTATCCTTGCGCCAACTGGCCCAGGACTATGACCTGGTGATCTTGCTGCATCGCTCCCGACCGGGGAAACCCTGTGTTTTTCCCAAGATCTGGCAAAAAGAGGGCAAGACCCTGTTGAAAGAAGGCGATCAACTCTATGTGATGGGAACGGTGGAATCCCTGATTCGCTTAACCCAAGGACGGCCTCTTCCCCCAGAGCTGTATCAGGTGCGCCTCCTAGAGTATCGCAACCCCTATTTTGAAGAGGAGATCCTCTCGGCTTTATCGTTCTACGCACGCCTGCCCAAAACGGCCCTGAAACCCCTATTGGGCTGTCTGCCGGCGGTGGTGAGCCCACCCCTTCCCCGCGACAAGGCAATCAAGTTAGCCCGCCAACTGCGCAAGATGAGCACTGAAGTGCAGGTGTTTGCCCAGGCGCAGCCTGCCCATTGGATCCCTGCAGCCATGAACGAAAACAGCGAGAGTAATCTGAATTGATTTGGACACTGTTCTGTTTATTGGTCTATTCTGCACTCCGTAGTCCAAAACATCTCGTTATGGGCAGTTGGACATTCAGCTAGAAATCGCAGGAGCCCCGCACTGTACCCGTAGGGTCAGTGTCGGGAGGAATGCGGAAGTTATGATAGAACCATGACCCAAGTCCTGACCGTCTCCTGCAAGCTCAAGGTAGCCCAGTCGCAAGCCGCAAAGTTGGATGCGACAATGGATGCCTTTGTGCAGGCGTTGAACTGGGTCAACCAAAACACACCAGAAAAAGTAGTCAACGCAGTCAAACTCCAGTCCCTTTGCTATTACCAGATTCGCGCTCGGTTTGGCTTGTCCAGTAACTTGGCAAGGACTACGTCCCGCTTACGCGACCAGCAGGTCTGCAGACGGCTGGCCGGCGCCCGTAAAGTTGCCCAACAGAAAAACCGCCCCGTCAAAGCGTTCAAAGGGGGCTTCGCTACCTACGACGCTCGTATCTTTTCGTTCCGCGAGAAAGACTGGACGGTGTCGCTGACCACGGTGGAGGGTCGGGAGCGCTTTGAGCTGGCGATTGGCCGCTACCAGAGAGAACGGCTGGCGGGCTCCAATCCCAAATCTGCCACTCTGGTCAAGCGTAAAGACGGCTCCTACTCTATTCAGATCTGTGTGGAAGCGGAGCCATCCCCACCGCAACGCACGGGTAGAGTGCTGGGGGTGGACTTGGGGAGGACGGATATTGCCCATACGTCAGACGGGGACAATTGGAATGGACAGCAGTTGAACAGAGTCCGCGACCACTACTCCCGGTTGAGGGCGGTACTCCAACGCAAAGCCAGTAAGGGCACACGCAGTTCGCGGCGCAGATGCAGAGAACTGTTGCAACGGCTGTCTGGCAAGGAAAGACGCTTTCAGTCGCGTCAGCGTTGCGTAGCAAAAACGTGGGTCAATCATCGCATCTCCAAAGCTATTGTCTCTAGGGCAAAAGCTACCAACAGCGCTATCGCTCTGGAAGACCTGACAGGGATCCGAGAAAGGGTCAATCAACAGCCACGCAGCAAAGCCGAGCGGCGCAGGGCCAACAGTTGGGCGTTCTACCAGCTACGCCAGTTTCTGGAATACAAGGCGAGAGTTGCAGGGGTTTCTCTGGTTCTTGTGCCGCCTGCTTACACGTCACAGACCTGCCACAAATGCCTGCACGTCCATCCCGACCCTGCGCAATCCTACCGCAGTGGAAAGAAGTTTAAGTGTGGGCACTGTGGATGGGAAGGGGATGCGGATTTGAATGGTGCGAATGTGATTGCGCTCTTGGGGGCTGTCGTAAACCAGCCTAGAGGTTCGGGCCTGTTTTGTTCTCTGGTAGGGCAGAGCAGGCTCAGGGCTACTGAAAGCCCGCTCCGTACCGCTTAGCGGTCGGAGCCGGGTAGTTTACGAGATAGGCTTTTCGGCTGCAAGTCGCACAAAGCGATTTTGGTTGTAGAGCTGCTGAGCCACCACTGCGAAACCCACCTTCTCCAGCAACCACACCAGGTCTTCGGCGCTGAAGCGATTGTGCTCGTAGAAGTGGGTAAACTGATCCAGCAGCGTTTCCAAAGGCGTGTCCGACTGGAAGAGTTGGGCCTCTGTATCGGCATCGAAGTAGAGGCTGAGCGGGGCGCGCACCCAATCCACCAGCAAAAATCGCCCCCCCGGCTTGAGTAGACGCAACACCTCCTGCAACAAGCGCAAGGGCTGCACCATCTCGTGCAACACCACCACTGCCTGAGCTGCATCGATGCTGTTGGCCGCAAGCGGCAAGTGAGGGTCGTGCAGGTCGGCCTGCAGCAGCTGGATTCCAGGGATCCCCTTCAAATCTGCCGCCGCTCGCTCCAACATGTAGGGCATCACATCCACCCCGATGAAGTGTCCTCCGGGATAGCGTTGCGCCCACTGACCCAGAGCAAACCCCGGCCCGGTTCCCAGATCCAACAAGCGCGGTGCAGGAGGCAGACAGGGCTCGATGTGCATCTGCCAGAACTGCCAAAACGCCTCGTTAAAGCGCCCAGGAGCCGTCGCCACCATGCGCTCGCAGAAGCTGGGGCCACGGTGGTGCTGGTAGAGAAGCTGAAAGGTATCGAGGCCGGTCTGGGGCATGGCTGAAGATTGTTGAGAAAATTGCTAGAGGGATCACCAGAATTCGCTGATGGGCTGAAAAGAGCATCGGGGGATCCCCAAAAGTAAGGCCTAATGTCGGCCTAACGAGCAGTGGGAGCGCTGGAAAAGTTGGCAATGCCGGTCTCCAGGTCGCTAAAGCAGGTCAATACCTTTTCCATAGAGGTGAGGTTGAGGACGAGGGCCACATTTTCCGGCACGCAACAGAGGCTGAGGTTGCCCCCAGCAGTACGGCACTTGCGCAAAGCCGAGATCAACACCCCCAGCCCAGAGCTGTCCATAAAAGTGACCGACGACATATCGATCAACATATTGGTGTAACCGAAATCTAAAACCTGCTGGAGCAATTGCCGAACTTCTGAGGCGGCCTTGGCATCAAAACGACCCTCCAGCGGCACAATCGCCAGTTTTTGCCCTTGTGGAGTCTCAGCAGTACGGATGCGCAGCTTGAAATCCATCGTTTCCAGTGAAGACCTCATGCCCCACCTTAACACCATCCGCTACCGCCCACCAGGAAATCTTGTGAAGATCCCCAGGGACAGCGCGGCTCCCTCCAAAAACATCTGCCCTCTCGCCCCCAGCTCCTCTCCCAACAAGCCAGAGGGAAGCCGTGTAAACCCATGAAGTAAGAGCCGCCCCAGAGCTTAGCAGGAACTCCATCCCCCGCAGGGAAGGGATCCCGCCTCGGCCACCCATCTCAGGTTCCAGCCAGATCTACCTACAGCATGGGCTGCAGGGTTAAAGCCTCTGAGCTGATTGAAGGAAGGGACACATGCAAACGGGGGCGGTGCATAGAGAGCAACTGGGCCAGCCGCTTGCGCAGCTCAGTACGGGGCACAATCGCGTCGATGAGCCCTTGGGCCAGCAGGTACTCGGCGGTTTGGAAGCCTTCTGGCAGCTTGCCCTTGCCGATGGTTTGCTCGATTACATTCGGCCCGGCAAACCCCACCTGCGCGCCCGGCTCGGCCAGGATCAAATCTCCCAGCATGGCAAAGCTGGCAGTTACCCCGCCATAGGTGGGATGGGTGAGCACGGAGATGAACAATTGTCTGGCGTCGCGGTGCCTTTGTAGGGCGGCTGAGGTCTTGGCCATCTGCATCAGGCTGAGGATCCCTTCCTGCATGCGGGCCCCCCCCGAAGCCGAAAAGAGGATCAAGGGCAGGTGATCGCAGGTGGCCCGTTCCGTGAGGCGGGCGATCTTCTCTCCCACCACCGAGCCCATGCTGCCGCCCATGAAGCGAAAGTCCATCACTCCAATCGCCACCGGGATCCCTTCCAGGCTTCCCAACCCTGTCAGGACGGCATCCTTGAGCTGGGTGCGCTCCTGATAAGAGGCCAGGCGCTCGGAGTAGGGCTTTTGGTCGAAAAAGTGCAGGGGATCCGTGGGAGCCAGGTGTTCGTCCAGGGGCTGCCAGGATCCGGGATCCAAAAGCTGTTCCAGACGCTCTGGGGCTGTAATGCGGTGGTGATGCCCACAGCTAGGGCAGACTTGCCAGTTTTGCTGCAGATCCTTGGTGTAGGTCAGGGTGTCACAGGCAGGACACTTTTGCCAGAGGCCGTCGGCAATCTCTCTTACCTGACGCTCTTTGTCGAAGGGGCTGCTACCTGTCAGGTTCAGAGAGGTTTGTCTGCGCCGCTCCGCAAACCAATCCAGTAGAGACATAGCTGTTGAAATATCCTCCCTACTCAGGGATGTCGAGAGCCCTGCCGGTGAGCTGCGAAACACATCTCAACGTTCTCAAGCTATCAAAGAATCGCCCAACTGAAAATAGAGACAACAGCAGGCAATGAAGACTCGGTGGCAGGTGCTGACCACAGGGGATGGATCCCTGACCTTTTTCTCGGAAGAGTTTGGACAGGCTTTTCACAACGTCAGTGGTGCCGCTCAGGAGGCTCTGGAGAAGTTTGTCCGCCCTTGCCGGCTGGATCGGCTGCCTTTGGAGCGGGATCCCGCCCAGCCCATTCGCCTTTTGGATATTTGCTTTGGCTTGGGCTACAACTCCGGCCTTGCCCTAGAAACCATTTGGCAAATCCGGCCCCACTGTTCTGTAGAAGTAATCGGCCTAGAGCGATCCCCGGAAGTACCTCGCCAGGCTTGGCAGGCGGGGGTGGGATCCACCTGGAGCTTTGGGCAAGAATGGCAACACTGGATTGAACAGGGATCCTGGCAATCGGAGCGCTGGCGCGGAACGCTGCTGTGGGGCGATGCCCGGCAAACGGTGTTGCAGGTGCCGCTGGGGTGGGCAGATGCGGTGTTTTTGGATCCCTTCTCCCCTTCGGTTTGCCCAGAGCTGTGGACGGTGGATTTCTTGCGGGCCGTGGCCGAACGGATGCGCCCCAGCGGGATTTTGGCCACCTATTCCTGTGCAGCGGCGGTGCGAGCGGCTCTGTTGGAAGCAGGGCTTTTCATCGGCTCTACCCCCCCGGTAGGTCGTCCTTGGCCGGGGACAGTGGCCTCGCCCCAACCTGACCACCTGCCGCCTCTTTCCCCCATGGAGTGGGAGCACCTGAAAACCCGCGCTGCCGTGCCCTACCGGGATCCCACCTTGAAAGGAGATAGAGCGCAAATCCGTCTGCAACGCCAACGGGAACAGCAGGGATCCCCTTTGGAGCCCACTTCTGCTTGGAAACGCCGCTGGCCTGTGCAAGCCTAGAGAGTGGCGTTGCCGGAGTTCAGATCTGGACAACTTTTCCCAGGATTGCTGCCCGAGTGTATCCAAGACACCTGCGCTATTCCCGTACCCTTACGCAAGCCATCATTTCTTGACAAAGTTAAGCTAGGATGAAACTTTTCTGCTGTGAATGCCATGTCCTCTGAGGAGTCCCTCCCGCTGACGCGAGCAACCTCTGCCGGTACGCTGGTTGCCCTTTGTGCTGAACAGCACCGCGTCATCCTGCAGTTTTTGACTCGCCTGTCTCGAGCGCCGGAGTTGGATCTGGAGCAGCGACGCCTCTGTGTACAAAGGTTGCGACAGCGCCTCTCCCGCCACATTCAACTGGAGCGGCATGTTCTCTACCCCCTGCTCAGGTCGGCTCTCCAGGCGGATCCCCACCTTAGCGACCAAATTGAGCGGCTGGAGCAACATCTGGGGGATCAGATTCCGGAGCTGACGCGCTTTTTGCACCAATCAGAGCGCACTCCCCAGCAGGTGGATCCCTCTGCTGCCCTTCACTTCTATCGGCAATTGCGGGCTCAGTTTGATCAGGAGGAGAAAATCTTGCATCCCCTCTTTGCCCAGCATGTTTCTCCCGAAGCAGAGCAGCAGCAGTTGCGTCTGTTCCGCAAACGCCTGCAAGCCAGCGCTGCTTCCAATCGCTCTGCACATAGCCGTCGCGTTGCTTTGAATGAGCTGGAACGGCAGGCGATAACCCGCCCTGTCTTGCCCAACGAGCGCTTCTGGTCGCTGCAGGGCAACGCTGTGCAGATGGCCGCTCCCTAGCCAACGACGGTCTTGTTGTTGGAGGCTGCCTGGTGGTGTTCGCAGGCGAGCTTGTGGTATCTTTGCCGCAACCGGCCTGCTGACCCTAGAACCATGCAACCCTGGGATCCCGAAACCTACGTCGATCAAATGGCCCAACTGCTGCAACTGCCCCTGCATCCTGAACACCGAGCAGGGGTGATCGAAAATTTTGCCCGCTTTCTGCCCATTGCTCAACAGGTGCTGGAGTTCCCGTTGCCGCCGATAGTTGAGCCAGATCCCACCTTTGACCCTCAGCCATGACCGGGGATCCCCATCTTCTCGGCAGCGCCGACGCGGTCTCTATTGCCAGGGCTGTCCGCCAGGGATCCGTGAGCGCCCAAGCGGTGGTGGCCGCCTGTCTGGAGCGGATTCGCCGGCGGGATCCCCAGCTCAATGCCTTTACAGCTGTCTTGGAGGAATCGGCCTTACAAGCGGCGGAGCAGGTGGATCGACAGGTGGCTCAAGGGATCCCTGTAGGCCCGTTGGCAGGGGTGCCCTTTGCCGTCAAGAACTTATTTGACGTGGCCGGCCTCACCACCCTGGCTGGCTCGGCGATCAACCGCGAGAATCCCCCGGCCATCCAAGATGCAACGGTGGTGGCTCGTCTCAAGCAGGCAGGGGCAATCTTGGTGGGCACCCTCAACATGGACGAGTACGCCTACGGCTTCGTCACCGAAAACAGCCACTACGGCCCCACCCACAACCCCCACGATCTCAGCCGCAGTGCGGGGGGATCCTCCGGCGGCTCGGCAGCTGCAGTAGCAGGAGGTTTGGTGCCTCTCGCCCTGGGCAGCGACACCAACGGCTCGATTCGGGTACCGGCCTCTTTGTGTGGCGTCTACGGCCTCAAGCCCACCTATGGCCGTCTATCGCGGGCAGGAGCGGCTCTGTTTGCCGCCAGCTTTGACCACGTGGGCCCCTTGGCCCGTTCAGTGGCCGATATTGCCCTCAGCTTCGATGTCATGCAAGGGCCGGATCCCCAAGATCCCGTCTGTACCCGGCGTCCTGTAGATCCCACCTTTGGGCAATTGGGGCAGGGGATCGAGGGCTTGCGCATCGCGGTGGCGGATGATTACTTTGCCCGAGGGGCAGAGCCCCCCATCTTGGCCGGGGTAGAAAAGGTGGCCCAAGCCTTGGGGGTCGGCCAGACTGTGCGGATCCCGGAAGCCCAGCGCGCCCGTGCCGCCGCCTTCCTGATCACGGCTGCTGAGGGAGCCAACCTGCACTTGCCCAACCTGCGAACTCGCCCCCACGACTTTGACCCGGCCACCCGGGATCGCTTTTTGGCCGGAGCCCTGTTGCCTGCCAGTTGGATCTTGCAGGCGCAGCGCTTTCGCCGCTGGTATCGCCAGCAGGTGCAGGCCATTTTTCAGGAGATCGATCTGTTCATCGCCCCCACCACCCCCTGCTTTGCCCCCTTGCTCGGCCAAGAGAAGATGGTGATCGATGGGGTAGAGGTTCTCACTCGGCCCAACCTCGGCCTCTACACTCAGCCCCTCTCGTTTATCGGCCTGCCGGTGCTTTCAGTGCCGTTGCGCGAGAGCGGATCCCTGCCCTTTGGCGTACAACTGGTGGCCGCCCCCTATCAAGAAGCCAAACTGCTGCGGGCAGCCGCCTATTTGGAGAAGCTAGGGATCCCCAATGCCCAGCCGGTCTGAGCCATGAAGAGCCCTGCTTTTGCAGCGTATCTAGCGTTAGGACTCGCGGGCATCCTCTTGTAGACACTAAATGTGTAGATAAACATTTTGCGGTCAAGAGAATGATTGCCTTGGGGGAGAAGCTCTAGTCTCCGTATGGCCCGTGGGCAATGTCTGAAGCTGGATTTGGGCAGACTCTTTGGCCTTGGCTCGCAAGAGAGATTGGGGCACCGGATATTAAAGTAAAATTAAGCCCCCAGTTGTTGTATCGAATGCCTCCTTTTCCGGGCTTGGCCAATAGAATGAACAGCATAAAATAGACACGGCACCCCCACCTGGACTCTATAACCCTATGGATCATCCTGATTCTGTGGCTCGGCGCTACACGAAACTCTGCGAGGCTTATCTCTCTCTCAATGAAGCCTTCGCCAAATTGGATCAGTCCCACAGCCGCCTACAGCGCTACATCAAACGACTCTTTCCGCTCAAGCCGATTTTGCAAGAGCAGCTTAAGCAGAGCGACCGCTGGATGAACTCCTTACGAGAAGAACTGCAAGCCAAAGAGGCCCGGCTTGGCGAGCTAATCGCCAACTACGACCAAGTCTGCGGCGAGCTGGACTCTACCAAAGCAGAACTGTTGAGCGCTCAAGCGCTGATTGAGAAACTGGAAGCCGAAAATGCTCAGGTTTTGGAACGCTTGAGTCGGCTCACCAACATGGAAGAGGAAATGGCAAACTTGGCGGAACAGCTGGCCCAAGCGAACGAAGCTTGTCAGCAGATGGAGGCTCGAAATCGCGAGCTGGAGCGAGCTTTGGGAGACCGGGATCAGCACATTTACAGCCTGCAAGAGCGATTGGCACAATTGGAGCAAGAGATGGCCTTCCTGAAAGCTCAGCGGGATGAGGCCCAGCAAGCTGCACAACTGGCTGTATCTCGCGCTGAGCAGGCGGAAGCTAGGCTGAAGGTGCAAACCGAACAAGTTCAGACTTTGCAAAATAAGCTCCATCAAGCCGAGGAGCAGCTGGCCATGGTAACCCTGAACGAGCTGGAGCTCCTGCTCAGCCATAACTCGATGAACCTCTTGCGAGAAGCGGGGCAGGCTGCAGAAGTAGATGCCCAGGTGCTGGCAACCGTACCGACCTCTCTGGCCGAGGCGGAACACATTCTGCTGGAGATCGACCAGTTCATTCAGTTCATTTTGGCCTACTCGGAGCCCATGAAGTCGCAGGCTGCGTGACATACTCCCGACGCTGTAGCTAGCTTCCCGCAGGGTTGCTACGCACACAGCGCGGGCTTCTCAGTGACCCCTGCTATCGCTTCAGACATTTCCTGAGCTTAAGGACTACGTCCCGCTGACGCGAAAAGGACGGGATGCCCCACCGCCCTGTAGAGTAGTGCGTAGTGACTAGTCACTAGTCACTAGCCTTTTTATTGCTTCATGGAGTGGGGTGACGGCTTCGGTTTTGCGTGGGTATGTTGACCCTGCGCATACAGCGCGGGGCTTCTCGGCGGTTTAGCTAAAATAGGCTAGAGAGCAGCTGCAAGACTCCGCAGGGTTGCAAAGCAACACCCCAATGGGGAGATGCCCATCTTCTCATCACCAGAACAAACTCTACCCTGCATCCTTTGAGCGGGCCAACCCAACTGAAGCTGACAACTTGAGCGCATGAAAGCCGTAGTCATGAGTGTGCCCGGCGGGCCAGAGGTTCTGCAGCTCCGAGAAGTACCTGAGCCCCAAATTCGCGGCGAGCGGGAGCTGCGCATCCGTCTGAGGGCAGCCGGCGTCAACCCCATCGACACCAAACTGCGGCAACGGGGCACCTTCTATCCAGAGGAGATGCCCGCCATTTTGGGGTGTGACGGTGCCGGCATTGTGGAAGCCGTGGGATCCGGAGTTAGGCACTTTACAGTGGGAGACGAGGTGTACTTCTGCCACGGGGGTCTGGGCAGGCAGGCGGGGAATTACGCCGAGCTGATCGTGGTGGACGAGCGTTTTGTGGCTCCCAAGCCCAGAACTCTGAGCTTTGCGGAGGCTGCTGCTGCCCCGCTGGTGCTGATCACCGCCTGGGAAGCGCTTTACGACCGGGGACGTCTCCAGGCCGGCCAAAGTGTGCTCATCCACGGGGGAGCGGGTGGAGTTGGCCATGTGGCCATTCAACTGGCCCGTCTACGGGGATCCAAAGTGGCCACCACCGTGAGCACCCCGGAAAAGGCAGAGTTTGTCCGTTCCCTAGGCGCCGGCTTGCCCATCTTCTACCGGCAGACAGACTTTGTGCGCGCCGTTTTGGACTGGACAGGGGGAGAGGGGGTGGATCTTGCCCTAGATACCTTGGGCGGCAAGCTATTGGAGCAGACCTTCCCCGCAGTGCGCGTGTACGGAGATATCGTCACCCTGCTGGCCCCGGCCCCAGAGATCGACTGGCGGGTGGCTCGCGACCGCAACTTGCGGGTGGGATTTGAGCTGATGCTCACCCCGATGCTGAAAAGCCTGACCAACGCCCAACAAAATCAGGCGGAAATCCTCAGGCAATGTGCCCGCCTCATCGACCAAGGCCAACTGCGGATCCAGCTCAGCCACACCTTTCCTCTGGCCGAAGCGGCTGCCGCCCACCGGTTGCTGGAGCAGGGATCCGTTCTGGGCAAAATTGCCTTAACCATCCCCGAGTAGGCATGCTGGAGAAAGCCCGTTGAGGATCTGCCCATGGTTGCTCCTCTCACCCCCCACCTGCTGGAGAACGAGAGCTTCTACGAAAATGCCCTCTGCTGGCTAGGGCGACCCCAGACGGCCTATCGACTGTTGAGCGAAGCAGTTTTTCCTGCCATCTCCTCTTGGGTGCGGGGGGAGGTAGATAGCCACTCTTTTAACCACTGGCAACTGGAGGATGTGCGCACCTTTCTGTATCCGGTGGTGGCTCTGGGGGATCAAGAAACCCTTGTTCTCTCCAGTGAAGCCCTGCTCCTCTGCGGCATCGGCAACTATTACAACCCCTGTGACTTGGCCATTGTGGTGTTTGTGCAGCAGCCCCAAGAGCTGTTCAGCCAACTGATGCAGCGCATTCGCCGGGCCGAAGCCACTATCAGCCGCGGGCCAGACGTGCGCATGCTCTCGGAACAGGTAAACCTGGCCAAGCGCGGACAAGACTACATCAACACCAAATATCTGGTCTGGCCCTACGCTCTTTCCGGTGCTGCTCAAGATACGCTAATTCAGCAGGGGATCAGCCTCATCCGTCTTTCCCCCCAAGAAGCCGCCTTGCCCTTTAAGGAATAGGTGGAGGACAATCTGCTCTGTCGGCGGAAGATAGGGATCCCCGTCCAAGCCCTTTTTCCATCTCTATCGTTTTTCATGGTCGACACCCACCTGCCCCCCTTGATCCAAGCGATGCTGGATCCCGCCTTCTACCCTCATCCGGTACAGGATCCCATTCGGCTTATTCAAACCCACATTTCCTATATTCTGCTGACAGGCGACTATGCCTATAAAGTGAAAAAGCCTTTGGACTTTGGCTTTTTGAACTTCACCACCCTGGAGAGGCGGCGCCACTTTTGCCAAGAAGAGCTGCGCATGAACCAGCGCGGTGCTCCCGGCCTTTATCTGCAAGTGTTGCCCATTGTCCAGACCGATGACCGATTTCAGTTCAACAGCAGCGGCGAGCCCATAGAATACGCTCTGCAAATGCGGCAATTTCCCCAAGAGCAACTGTTCAGCAACCTGTTTGAGCGGGGAGAGCTAACGCCGTCCTTGATGGAGGAGCTGGGGCGGGTGGTGGCGACGTTTCATGCCCAAACCGAGACCAACGACTACATCCGCAGCTTTGGCCGGCCAGAACGGGTGCGAGAAGCCTTTGACGAGAATTACGCCCAAACCCAGCGCTACGTCGGCGGCCCACAAACAGCTCAGCAATATCGAGAAACCCAAGCCTACACCGATCGCTTTTTTGCTGAGCGGCAGGAGCTGTTTCAACAAAGAATAGAACAAAACCGCATTCGTGAATGCCACGGAGACCTGCACCTAGGCAACATCTGTTTTTGGGAAGGGAAGATCCTGCTTTTTGATTGCATCGAGTTTAATGAAGCCTTCCGCTTTGTGGATGTCATGTACGACATATCCTATGGGGTGATGGATCTGGATGCCCGCCATCGCCCCGATCTGGGAAACGCCTATTTGAACACCTACCTGGAAGAAACCGGAGATTGGGAAGGGTTGAAGATCTTGCCTATTTACCTCAATCGGCAGGCCTACGTGCGGGCCAAGGTCACCTCTTTTTTGCTGGAGGATCCCACTGCAGCAGAGGAAGCCAAGGCCACAGCCTTTAGCACCGCCGCCCGCTATTACCGTCTTGCCTGGGAATACACCCTCCCCAAGCGGGGGCAGTTGTTCCTGATGTCGGGATTGTCGGGATCCGGCAAAAGCACGGTAGCCCGCCACTTGGCCCGTCAGCGGGGAGCCATTCACATTCGCTCCGATGCGGTGCGCAAGCATTTGGCCGGGATCCCTCTGCGGCAACGGGGGGGGCCGGAGGTTTATACCCCGGAGATGACCGATAAAACCTACCGCCGCTTGGTGCAGTTGGGAGTAGAGCTGGCCCAGGAAGGCTACACCGTGATTCTGGACGCCAAGTTTGACCGGCAAGCCCTGCGGGGGATGGCCATTGATCAGGCCCAACGCCAAGGGATCCCACTGCGCATCCTCCACTGCTACGCCCCTGAACCTGTTTTGCGGGAGCGCCTACAACGCCGTAGCTCAGCTCCTCAGCCCCTCTTGGCCCCAGCCGGCTGCATCGATGGGGATCAGCAGCCCTCTGCCGACATTGCCGATGCCACCGCCGAGATGCTCTCCCAACAGCAGGCCCACTGGCAGGATTTTTCCGAGTCGGAACGGCCTTTTTTAAAGGTTTTGGATACCAGCCAAGATTGGCCATCTCAACTTCAGCAGGTCTAGATCTCGACTCAAACTGCACAAAGTCGAGAGAATTAACATCAGCAAGATGGATTTTGCCGTTTCTGGGTTAGAGAATGGCAGCAGCTTTTTTGGGCAGGGATCCCTTTCCAAAGTAGAGGTCAAAATTGGGTCTAAAGCTCTGTCCTATTGGTACGCAGTTCGCCTCGGCGGGCCATAGACCTGAGAGAGACGGTAGGCTGAGGGGCATGTTGACGTGTCTGTGCAGGCCCACCCTTTTCCCATCCCACTCGACCAGAACTGACCACGTGCAGGAGGATCCCACGGTGAGCGATGTAACTCCAGATGACCTACGCCTGATGCTCCTGTTTGAGGGCTTTCCTCCTGAGAGGCTAGAGCCTCTGGCCGGGCAAATGTCGTTGCGCTCCCACCCGGTCAACCAGGCCATCTTGTTACAAAATGACTGGGGTAACGCCGTTTATTTCATCCTGGAAGGGTGGGTCAAGATTCGCACCCATGATCTCGAAGGCCGGGAGATCACCCTCACCATTCTTGGCCCAGGAGAAATCTTCGGGGAAATGGCTGCTTTGGACGAAGCGCCTCGTTCCACCGACGTTGTAGCTCTAACCGCCACCAAAGTCAGTTGTCTGTCGGCCCAACACTTCCTGGCTTTTTTGGCTTCTGATCCTCAGGCCGGCATCCGCCTTGCTCAGCTCATGTCGCGCCGCTTACGGCAGATCAACCGTCGTCTGCAGTTGCGCGAGGCCAGTAGTACGGCCCGTGTTGCCGATATCCTGCTGTTTTTGGCCGAATCCCGTGGCCGGGTTAGCCGAAGTGGCGTAGAGATCCCCAACTTGCCCCATCGGGAGCTGAGCAGCCTAAGTGGCCTAGCCCGGGAAACGGTCACTCGCGTTCTGTCCAAACTGGAGCAAGAGGAGCTGATCCGCCGGGATCGCAACCGAGATGTTCTCTGCATCCCCCAGATGGAGGCTTTGGAGAAATTGATTGGCTAAATTGGGGGCGCCACCAGTTGTCAAAACCCCCCTCGACATCGTAAGATAGTAGGTCCAGAGCCGGGATAGCTCAGTTGGTAGAGCAGAGGACTGAAAATCCTCGTGTCACCAGTTCAAGTCTGGTTCCTGGCATCTGGTATGAGTATGCTGAGGCGGGCTTGGGTCAACGACCTAAGCCTTTTTGCTATGTCGGTCTGGGGAGTTCTGCTCTTCTCTCTTCACGTGTATGCACATATAGCCACACAGCTCCGGGACTGAAGAAAATTGTTGTAGGAATCCTCACCTCAAGCATAGGCAAGTTATAATCCCGGCAGCCTCTGTGGAGATTGCTCTCTTATGTCTGTAAAGCTCCTGCCTCAGTGTGAGAACTTGAAAGAGCAGGTTGAAGCTATCCTGCAACTCTGGCATCAGGATTCCACTTTTTCAGGCAAGCAAGATACCACTCGGATTCAAGCTTCCCTCAGCAAAGCTATTTCTCCAACCTTCGAGATTGTCTTTGCCGGTGCTTTCAGTGCTGGCAAGTCTATGCTAATCAATGCCCTCTTAGAAAGAGAGCTTCTCTACAGCGCCGAAGGGCACGCCACAGGGACAGAGTGCTACATCGCCTACGCAGAGCCAAATGCGGAGAGGGTAGTGCTCACTTTTCTTAGCGAGCAGGAAGTGCAAGAACAGATGACCGCCTTCTGCGCTTTCCTAAACTTGGCTCCGTCACTCAGCAGGCTGGAAGACACTGCACTGAATCCCCTGAAGGAGCGTGCTGAGGCTATTATTCAGCAGGAGGGAGGCAAAAGCAAGTCAGAGCGGGCGAAGCAGGCGGATGCACTTCGCTTGTTGATTACAGGTTTCCAGCAGAACCGGGACAAAATTCACCCTACCGAGAACAAAGTTTTCTCAATGGAGCAGCTCAACTTCGGCAACCTAAGAGAAGCTGCGGGTTTTGCCCGGCGCGGCGCCAATAGCGCAGTTTTGCGAAAGGTGGAATACTATTGCCACCACCCCTTGCTGGAAGATGGAAACGTTATTGTCGATACTCCTGGGATCGATGCTCCAGTCAAAGCGGATGCAGAGCGCACCTATCGAAAAATTGCCGATCCGGATACGTCCGCAGTTGTTTGCGTTCTCAAGTGTGCTGCAACAGGCGAACTAACCAAGGAAGAGACAGAACTTATTGAACACATTCAAGGTAATGACAGCATCAGGGATCGGGTCTTCTATGTGTTTAACCGGATTGATGAGACTTGGTACAACGCACAACTAAAGCATAGACTAGAAAACATTATCGACCAGCAGTTTCGTCAACTCCGCGTATTTAAGACAAGCGGCCTTCTCGGCTTCTATGGTTCCCAGATCAAGGCAACTACCCCCGAGGATCGATTTGGACTCGATACAATCTTTTCAGAAAGCATCAAAGAATTGGGTGGTGAGGAAGAAACGCCCCAGTTTGTCAGCGAGTTTAACAAGTACTGCACGTCAGGTAGGTTGGTTGGATCCCCGTTCCGCCCTTCTGTACATGGGTACGACACACCCATAAATAACTACGTTCGGATTCTGAGGGAGTGGGGAAAACCTTTGATTGAGTATATGATTAAAGATAGCGGTATTGAAGACTTTCGGGCTGGGATTACTCGTTATTTAACGGAAGAAAAGCGGCCACAGCTATTTTCCGCGCTGGCCGATGATTTGCAACCTCTCTGCATCGAGATGAGGAAGTCCTATCTAGATCTCTACCGAGACATTGATAGCCAGCCCAAAGAGATTGACAGCATGATTTCCTATGAGCTGACGCTGATCAATCAGCAGCTAGCCAGTATTGGCCGAGAGTTTGACGAGCATATCCAGACAGTAGTCAATAAAGTTATTAACGGAGAAAACAAAGAATTTGAGAACGATTTCCGTAAATTGCAGGCTAGGATGGTACGGAGGCTAGATGAGCTTTTGGATACTTTTTCGTTGGACAATGTTTACAGTCAAGCCGTTCGCATTCGTCCCCGCAACTCCACAGCTCCATTCTTAGCTGTATTGGTCGAAGCCTTTTATTATTTGTCCAACCATCTAGAGGACATCCTGGTAGAATCAGCCAGCACGCTTGTAGAGAACTTCTTTCGTCGCCTTGTTGATGAAGTTCGCAGCTCGAGCTACTACAGGCAGTTGTTTCGCCTACTGGGATCCGATGGGGACTTGGAGAAAAAGCTTCTTTTGGTTAAGGAGGTAACTTTGAGTTCTCTTGTCAATGGTGCCCGAAAAGAGTGCGACCGCTACCTCAGAGAAAGTCCCCGCTTCTACGACGAAGGAACATTCTCGATCTACCAGTTTCGAGAAGTCCTAAAACAAACCAGCCAATCATACGACATCTCTGCTATTCGCGACGCAGAGCCTGGAATCCGACAATTACTCAAGCTTGACTTTGAGCCGAAAATTAACCAGACAGTGCGTTCTAGCTTCCGACAAGAGACCAACAATACTCTAAAAACTCAGCTATTGCCGGTTGCCAAGCAAGTAGCCGATGAGATTTTGCAAAAGTACCCAGAAGCAAAGCAGTTCATGGAAGCAACTCTCAGAAAAGAGGCTGAAGAGAAAATTGCGCTTAACCAACAGCGGCTGAAAGAACTGGAGGCAAGCATAGACAAGTATAACCAAGCTGTTTCTGGGATCAACCTCTGCTTGCAAGCTTTGGGCCTCAATCGTGAGATGCTGCCCTTGATTACTCGTCCTGAACCTTCCTCTGTTGGTGAGTCAGTTCAAATTTTGGCAAGTCTTCCTGAACAGCAAGTAGGTGACAGCAATGCAAGCGAAGCAGTCGCTCTTGGTCGTTCTACACCCATAGACGAGAGTTTTCCAGAGTTGGATAGCATCCTCGATGATTTGAGATAGAGCGGCTTGTCTTTGTTTTTGGCCTTTCACTTGATCCAGATAAAGTCATGGGATCCAAATCGATACCTCTACAGCAGCACCCAGAAGGGATCCTCTCTGTAAGGGAGAAAACTTTCAAGGTTGCCAACTTGGTCAAAGCGGCCCAAGAGGACTTGACCAAGAAAGAAGAGCTGCATCGCTTGTTCATTGCGGCCTTGAGATCCTCAGGGATCCTGCCGCCGGAAGACTTGCTCAACATTGCCAG
Organism: Thermostichus sp. MS-CIW-30; assembly: GCF_054058015.1. Taxonomy (NCBI): domain Bacteria; kingdom Bacillati; phylum Cyanobacteriota; class Cyanophyceae; order Thermostichales; family Thermostichaceae; genus Thermostichus; species Thermostichus sp. MS-CIW-30. The sequence goes on along the minus strand of NZ_JBSRZW010000007.1, from coordinate 51,211 downwards.
TAGCCTTCTTGCTCCCAAGCCAGAAGAAAAATTGTTGCAAGAAGCGAAGTGGTTTGGGCAGGGACTTGCTTGTCAACTCTTGGTGCCGGGCAAGAAAGATTGGGAAAAAGGCAGAGTCAGATTGCGGATCATTGTAGAGTTTGAGCCAGAGGATGCAGTCTCAGAGGGCGGCAGTGGATCTCCTCTGGATGACCTTCGCGAAAGTGAGAGCTAGCCTAAGCCAGAGAGACATAGAGGGGGTTGGGCAAGTGTCAAGTAATGATCAATCTCAGGAGTGCTTTGTTGAGCTAGATATTTTCCAAAATACTGTCATTGATATAGGAGGACGCCTAATCTACTCGCAAGAGTTTGCTCAGGTGTACTCAGAGATTGTTTATGAGAGTATCAGATCCTACTTATCCAGCAAACTTAGCGAAAAGGGAGTCTCGATTCTATGGAGCAACTTGAACGGAATAACTAACGTGAAAGGAATTCCTGCTAAACTCTTACGTCCTGGCTCACCGTGGATTGCTGGTAGAGTTAGGATGAGACTAGTGGTTGAGTTTGAGCCAGAAGAAACGGGATCAGGGAGCAGTAGATCGCCTTTGGATGACATTCGGGGAGATGTCAGTCAGTAAAGTCTGTTAGCAATAGGAGACAATGCCGTGGTCGATCCGATAGTTTTTAGGTCAGATGATAGGGAAACTGTCGTTGGAATTGGTGATCAAGTCTACCTTCCAAGTAGATTGCATAGTGCAATTATTAATTACCTTCTTTCAGATACTTTACGGACAAACGGTTACCTTAAATCAAGAAAGGTTTATGCGGACATTAAAATGCTCGTGGATGGAATAGAATCTAGAGTCTTACAGCCCAGAAAGTCGTGGATCTCTGGCAAGATATCAGTCAAAGTTTATCTCGAGTTTGTTCCTGATGACCCATATAGAGATTCTGGAGATAGCGCTCCCAGAAAACTAGAGGATTCTATACTGGATGATTTACGGGCTGTTCAAGTTGTCTCTATGTCTTGAGGTCGATAAGATGACAAAAACATCCATTAATCTCAGCCAACTGGGAGACGGAGTTATCACTTTTATCAACGAGAACAATAATCAGAAAGTCTACATGATTTCCAAGCTTTGCGATTCTATCAATTCTTATTTCCTGGAGTTTGACCAAATGGGAAGAGAACTAGACAGTTACTTGAGTTCGTCTGAGATACAAACAGATATTCCCTATGAAGATCGGGTTCATTTTTTCCATGAAGGAGTTCCATGCTCGATTCTTTCTCCTAAAACTAACGGTTGGCAGACCGGTAGAGTAAAAGTAAGAGTAGAAGTTACGATTGACTTTTATCCTGACAATCCTGAATTTCTGATAAAAGAACCCGACCAAGAGATATTAGAACCTCTAGATGAAAAGTCTCCACTGGACGATCTTCGCAGTATGGATGAATAACGATGAAAGAAAGAAAATCCGGCGAAAGGATTCTAATTCCAGCAGCCGTGCGGGAGTATGTTTTCCAAAGAGACGGCTTCCGTTGTCGCGGTTGCGGAAAGTCGCCCCCAGAGGTTCAGCTTCAGATCGATCACATCATCCCCATTGCCCAAGGGGGCAGTAACGATATCAGCAATCTGCAAACGTTGTGCAAAACCTGCAACCGACGCAAAAAGGATCGACGGGATCCCCGCTTTCGCCGCCACTTTGACTGGTGAGTTGCGGTGTTTCGCCTACGCTTCTCCCTCTAGAAAAGAGAGGAGAGAGGTCTGCAAAAACAACCTCAGACAATAGGCGGAAAGCTCAAAAACGGCATTCGAGTCAGGACTCCCGGCACCGAGCCGACTTCTACTTGTAGACCTTCGGCGGGCTCAAACTTGGTGCGCACGTATCCCAATCCCAGGTACTCTTGCGAAGTTTGGCCTGCACTGGTCAGCAGCCCAATCTTTTCCCCCTGCCGCAAAATCTCTGTGCCAGGACGAGCTTCTCCTTGAAGGCGGATCCCCCACAAAGTTTGCCGAATGCGCCGGTAGGTTACCTGCTTGGCCAAGACTTCCTGGCCAACGTAGCAACCTTTGTCAAGGGAAACAGCTCGCCACAGGCCGGCTTCTAGGGGGTTGTAGTCTGAGGTCAGCTCTCGGTCGGCGGCGGGGCGACCCGCTTCTAGGCGGAGGACTTCCCACAGCTCAGGTGGGGCCAGCTTGGCTCCGGCTTGGAGCAAGCATTCTTCAAGAGCGACTTTCTGGTCAATGGTGCCCCAGAGGGTAAACCCCGGCTGGGCAAGACCCGTGCCACAAGCCAGATGGACAGGGATCCCCTGGATCTCCACGGCGCAGTGCTCATGAGGCCCGGTCGGGATCCTTTCTGAGCCCACCACCTTCTCCAGGAGAGCCTGACTCTGGGAGCCGAGCAATCCAAAGCCAAAGGTCTGATCTGTCTCATCTTGCAACTGTGCTCCCCGCACCAAAGGCAGCATGCGCCCCAAACTCTGCATCAGCAGGCTGCGCCGCTGAGGTGAAGTCCAGATCCAGCAGTCTTCTTCTCCCACGTACACCGTTGCCAAATCCAGGATGCCGGCGGTGGGGGTCACGAAAACCGTGTCGGCCCCCTGCCCTGGCTTGAGGGCCTTCAGATTTTGGGTGCTTCGGTTGTGCAGATAGTCCAAGCCTGGGGATCCCTTCATGCGCAAACGGCCCCACCCGGAGCGGTCTAGAAGCAGGGATCCCGTCTGTGCAACGGGTTGGCCCTCTGTGGGAACAGCAGAAAGAAGAGACATCGCTCACCCCAGAGATGGGATTTGGTTTTCTTCTCTACCCTAGAATAGGCTAGTTCACCCTACCGTCTGTGGCAGATCCCCGGCGTACTGAACTGTGATTGAGGTTGAAGTCCACCAACAGTTGCGGCAGCTTTTGCGGCAGTCTCCCGAAGCCCTGTGGCCCCACCAGTTGACGATGGCTCGCATGGTGGCGCGAGGGTTGCGGTTGGGTCGCAGCACCTTGATCCAGGTGCCTGCTGGGGGTCAGCACCGCCTCAGTTATCTGCTGCCGGCCCTGATGTGGCCCAACCCCACCTTGCTCTGTGCCACAGCTCCTGTGCAGGCGCAAATTTTGGGGGAAGAGATCCCCTGGCTACAGCACACCCTGCAGTTGCATAAGCCCGTCCTGCAAAAAGACCGTTGGCCGGATCCCGATTTCCAGGGGTTGCTGTTGGTGGATCCCCTGGATTGGCTGCAAGCTCGCCTGAGAAAGGGATCCTCGGAAGTGCCGACAGGGATCCCTTTGATCCTGGATGGAGCCGAAGACCTGGAAGATTGGGCCTACCAGGCGCTAACGGTGACCCTGGAAGCCAGCCATTGGCAACAGCTCCGGCAAATCTTCCCTGCCGAGGCGGAGCAGCTCTCCCAGGTTCAGGTCAATTTGTCCCTTCAGCTTTTGCGGCGGCCTCTTTCCCGCTGTCTGCTTCATGCGGATGAACAGGTTCACCTGGATGCTGTGCTGTCTTTGGTGACAGGCTACCCCGGCTGGCTGCCGGATCCCTGGGATCAAATCCGCCGGCGGCTCAGCTCTGAGGGGGATCCCGTCTCCAAATGGATTTGGTGGGCCGAAACCGACCGAGAAACCGGTCGCCTCACCCTTCACCACAGCCCGGCGGCTCTGCAGGATTGGTTGGCCCCCATTTGGGCCACACAGCCGGTGGTGATTATCGGGGAAGCGCTGGATCTGGATCGCCAGGCGGAAACCTACCGGCGACGGTTGGGCTTGCCGGATCTGACGCCGTTGCGGTTTGCCTCAGGCGAGGGTTGGCCCCGTTCCGGCGGGGCGGAGCTTTCCCTTTACTTGCCGCGCCTCCCCCTGCCCAACAGCCCTCTATTTCGGGATCACCTGCTGCAAGAGCTGAAAAAGCTGATCCCTCAAGCGCAAGGCTTTGTGGTGGTGTTGGTGTCGGATCAACCTCTGCAGGCACAGGTGGGGGCGGCTTTGGCTGCCGAATTCGGCTCACGGGTGCGGGTAAACAGCCCGTTCCCCGGCGAAAAGGGCATTTTGGTCTGCGACTGGCCCTACTGGCTGCACCACAAGGCCGGCTTGCCTCGCCCGGAACTGATGGTGATCGCCACTTTGCCTTTCCCTTCTGTGGAAGACCCAAGGGTGGCCGGACGGGTGCAATATCTGCAACGCACCCAGCAGGACTGGTTTCGTCAGTACCTTTTGCCGGTGGCTGCTGCCCAGTTGCAACGGGCCGTCGCGCCTCTGCGGCAAGGCTCTGATTCGGGAGAAGACCCCAGCTCCCCCACTCGATGGGTGGCTATTTTGGATAGCCGCATCATTGCCCGCAGCTACGGCGTCTCTCTTCTCAATGCCTTGGGGCCAACTTTGCGGGTCGAGCAGCGCAGCCAATTGTTCGTTTAGGGATCCCTGGGCCTCTTGCTCGAGTTGATGGGATGTATGGTCATTTTAAACAGGAATGAAACATTTCTGTCCAGCTCCTCTCTCCCTCTGGGAGAAGGTCTGGGGGTGGCCGCGGAAGCAGCGCGGAACGCCTGGGGAGTGTCTCAATCTAGTTTGGAATGACTATATTGAGGATTTTTTGGCTTGAGCGACTGAGAGAAGGCTTGCTCAGCATAGAGGGGAGATTTGTATCCTAGAGAGCCAAAGTCAACTGGGATCCAAGCTATTCTGAGGGTGAATCACTCCTACTCACCTTCTTCTCATGATCAGTCCTGCTCTCAGCTCCGATACAGCACTGCGCACGCAAGCAGTTTGGAAGTCATTGCGGCAGGCCATTGTGGAAAGCTCGGGTTTTCGGGGATGGCTCCAGGGCCGGGAGTTGCCCACTCAGGAAGCAGAGCTGGATCAACTGGTGCATAGCTACCTCGAGCAAACCTTGTCTCACCTGGCCTATTAGGATCCCCAGAGTCCCAGCCAGAGGGGCAAGGTCAGCAAGGCGGCTAAGTACCCCACGGCCAAGGCAGTTACGGTAATTTCCCGATCCAAGTCGTATTCTTCCGTGAGCACCAGGGTGGCGATGGCGGGGGGCATACCGCTCTGCAGGACCAGCACCAGCTTGGCCAGAGGCGGGTAGGGGGTGAAGGCAAGGCCGATTCCCACCAAGAGCGGCACAATCACAATTTTGATCAAGAGGGCCACTCCGGCGGCAAGAAAGGATCCCCAGCGCTTCACCTGGGCCAGCCGCATCCCCAAAATCATCAAACTGAGCGGGATCATGCTCCAGGCAAAAGCCGCCAACCCTTGAGAGAGCCAACCCGGCAGGGGTTCGCGGGTCAGCAGTAGGCCCATAGCAAAAGACCAAAGAGCAGGGGTGCGCAAAATGTGGAGGCCCACCTGCCAAGGTTGGGCATGGGAACTGCCGTGGCGGCTGGCCACCCACACGCCAAACCCGTAGGCCATGAACAGAGTGCCCAGCAGATCATAGAACAGGGCCCAGCCAAAGTAAGCCCTTCCGGCCACAGCCAGACAGATGGGATAGCCCAAATACCCGGTGTTCCCCAGGGTGGCGGTCAGGTGAAAGCTGCCCTGCTGGGCACTGCTCCAACAGTTGGGGACATCCCCCACACCACGGTGCTGCCACCACAGCCAAGCGCTGGTCAAGGCAAACCCCAGCCCCACCGACAGCCAGCAGATCAGGGGAGCAACCCAGATTTGGCCCGACAGATCCACCCCCTGCATAAACCCGACAATGCTGAGGGGCACCCCCACCCAGAACATGAACCGCCCCAAAGCATGAGGATCCAGCCAACGATTCCAGCCGCCGGGCAGCCCCTTCTGGAGAGCAAACCCCAGCAGCGTCCAGCCCAGCAAGGGAGGATAAACCTGAAAAAGGGTGTTGAGCACGCTCAAGAGGGAGAGGGAAGGGATCCCTAGGCAGGGATCCGCCGAGGTTCTTCACGCAGGGCGAAGATGCGTTGAATCACCTCCTCGACAACGCGGTCTGGGGTAGAGGCACCGGAGGTAATGCCGATTTGCACCGGCCCATCGGGTAGCCACCCTTCGGTAACCGTCGGGTCTTGGTGAAGGGGCTTGTGACGGATGCGGTTGTTGGGTTGGATGCAGTCGGGGCCATCGATGTGGAAGGAAGGCAAGCCCTTGGCCAGGGCAATTTCCTGCAAGTGGGTGGTATTCGAGGAATTAAACCCCCCGATCACCACCACGACATCCAAAGGCTGCTCGAGCAGCTCGAACATGGCATCCTGCCGCTCTTGGGTGGCATTGCAGATGGTGTTGAAGCTCATGAAGTGATTGTCCAACTCCTGGGGGCCATATTTGCGCAGCATGGTGGTCTCAAACAGCTTGGCAATGGCGCGGGTCTCCCCCTCTAGCATGGTGGTTTGGTTGGCGATGCCGATCCGCTCTAGATCGCGATCCGGATCAAAACCGGGGGAAGTGGCCTTGCCAAAGCGCCGCCGAAATTCTGCCGCATCTCCGCCTTGCAAAATGTAGCGGGCGACCCATTCTGCTTCTTCCAGGTTCAGCACCACCAGATATTTTTCGGCAAAGGAGCTGGTGGCTACGGTTTCTTCGTGGTTGTACTTGCCGTGGATGACAGAGGTAAATTGGGCCGCGCGGTGCTTGTCCACTTGGTTCCACACGCGGGAAACCCAGGGGCAGGTGGTATCGACAATCTCATTGCCCTGCGACCGAAAAAACGCCATTTCCGATGCACTTGCCCCAAAAGCAGGCCAAATCACCACATCTTGGGGCCGGATCTGAGAGAAGTCCTTCTTGCCGTCTGGGCCTTTCTCCACAAAGCGGATCCCCATCTCCTTCAGGTGCTGGTTTACCAGAGGGTTGTGGATGATCTCGTTGGTGATCCACAGTTGCCGATCCGGAAAGCGTCGCCGCGCTTCATAAGCATATTCCACCGCCCGTTCCACGCCCCAGCAAAAGCCAAAGGCTTTGGCCAGGTGAATGGTGATGTCACCCCGCTGATAGCGGTAAGCCTGGGCGCGGATTTGCTCCACAAGGGGGCTTTTGTAGGTGGTTTGCAGCTCCAGTTGAGCTTGATCCTTGTGTTCTTCAAACCCCTTGGCGAAGTAGGTACTGGATCCGCGCAGGGCTTTGCGCAGGGCCCGTGGGTCTTGGGGAGAGCTATCCGGGGAAGTAGGTTGGGAATGAGGCATGGTTACGGTTGGAGATACGCACTGATCAAGCAGACGGCGAAGGGATCCTTTCTCAGCTTACGCCCAGTCTCGCATCGGTGGGCCATTCCAGCATGCTTTCCCTAGGGCCAGCGACAAGATTGTCAAGTCAACTATAGAATTGCAGGTAGAATTGCAGGGGATCGAAGCTGTTGAGCCAAAGCCAGAAAGCAGGGGGATCCCTTTGGGAATTGGCCGTTATTGGGGCGGTTGATCCTGCATTTCCAGTTGGCGCACCCGCTCTTGTAATTGGCGGGCGGTGGCAGAAAAGCTGCGCCCAGGCCAGAGGAGAGAGCCCAGCCCCACCGTCAACAGGCCCAAGCCGACAGCCGCGGCGATGAGAAATCCCAAAGGCAGCTCCACCGAGCGCCACATTAAGAAATGTACGGTCAGGGTGGTGGGGTTTTGCCCGGCCAGGACTGCCACTCCCAAAGCCAGCAGCAGTGTCAAGACCAAGTTGAACAGCAGTAACATCAGGGATCCCGTCGCAACAGTTCCATTCTGCCTTGTCTGCTGGGGGGGTGGCTCAAGCCCGCACACTCCCGTCGGGTAGGGTGGCTCCGCTGAGGTCAGCGCCGGTCAGCACTGCTCCGCCGATTTTTGCCCCGCTTAGATCGGATCCCTGCAGTTGGGCGCGGGTTAGCTTGGCTTCCCAAAGGTAGGCACCGTGCAAGTTGGCTTCCCGCAAGTCGGCAAAGCTGAGATCCGCGCCGATCAAGTTGGCTTCCCAAAGATTGGCCCCGCGGAGGTTGGCCCCCATCAAGTTGGCCGAGCTGAGATCGGCGCCGCGCAAATCGGCTTCCTGCAGGTTAATGCCACTCAGCTTGCCAAAGGAGAGGTTGGCCCCTCTCAGATTCACCCCTTGCAAGTTGGAGCGCACCAAGTCCACCCCCACCAGGTTGGATTCTTGAAAGTTGCGCTCGCCAGAGGCATATTCTGTCAGCAGCTCGTCAGCAGTTGTCACTCGGGGCATGGCCGGATACTGCCATCCGTGCGTTAAGCTTAGCAATTTCTGGCTGCTCAACGGGGTACTGATGACCGCTCCGAAAGACCTACGAAACGCTAACAAACACTTCCAGAGTGTTCAGTGCCTGTCGCGTCTCTGCTTTCTTCCTGCTTCCACGACTCGTGACTGGTAGTAAGCTTCAGGCTTACCACCCCGCCAGAGGAATCTCCACAGGCGTCTCTTTCCCCAGAGCTTGGGGTAGTTGAGCGCTTTAAGTAGCACTCAAAATACCACCGCACCAGGTTCAGCGCTGCATTGCGGTCGCGGTCTATCCCCAGACCACAACACGGGCAGCGAAATACCCGCTCGCTGAGTGGCATCTTCTGTTTGTGGCCACACCCTGAACACAGTTGGCTGGACGGATAAAACTTATCCGCCACCACCACCTGACAGCCGTAGAGCCGGGCCTTGTACTCTAGCTGTCGCCGTTCGCGATAGCGGGACGGAGTCCTCAGCTCGTAGAACCCACAGTCTGACAGGGATCCCGCCAGTTTGCGGTTCTGGAGCAGGTTCCTCACCTGCAAGTCCTCTATCACCACCACTCGGTATCTCTTGGCCAGGTAAGTCGTCAGCTTGTGCAGATTGTCTTGCCGATCGCGTAAGCGGGACGGAGTCCTTATGTCTGCCACCCGCTTGTGAGCTTTGCCCAACTGCACCACCGCCTTCTTGCGGTTGGCAGAGCCTTTCTGCTTACGGCTCAGCCGCCGTTGCAGCCTGACCAAACGCCGCTGGGCCTTGCGGTAGGGCTTGGGATTGGGAAACACTTCCCCGCCGGAGCAGGTGGCCAGGTGATGGATACCCAAATCCACTCCCACCACCTCTCCGGTCTTCTCCACCTGGGGTGTTGGAGCTTCGTACTTGAAGGAGATGTACCAATGTCCGGCTGATACATTTACGCTGAACACTGCTGAACATCACTGTTCAACTATGCAGCGATAGCATTCTGTTTGTTTCCAACCAGAATGGCGGTATCCCGCAAAGCTTTGAGTAGAATACCCAAAGCGCAGTTTCCGTGTCGTCTTACTACCAATTTTCTGCTTTGCTTTGGCTACCATGTTGGCAGACTCGAAAGTAAACAGAAAGATCAACTGGTAGTAATCCGTACTGAACATATTATACATTATTTTCAGTATAGTTGAGCTTATTATTGACTAGAGTCATGCTCTCAAGCTAACAACCACGTTCTTGGGTGTGGTCACCGGGAGCAGCTCTGCGCAGCGCAGCCAACCGAAGATAGGTACCTTGATGCGGTTGCCAGAAGTGCGAATACTCCCTTCCAGGTAAAAGCTGTCTCGCACTCCCTTGCGTTTGAAGCGGGGAAACTTCCCCAACCCACCCCGCCAGCGCTTAAGGGCTTGCTCCAAGTTGCGTAATGCCTGCTGAGGGGCGCATTTGGAGACCTGGTAGTACCAGCGATGTTCTTTCTTCGCCTCGGCCAATAGGCGCTTGTGCAGGTCAATGGCGGTGGGAAGTTTTTGCTGGTTCTCCAGGGCTTGCCGACAGACTTCTAAGCCCCAGTTATAGGCGTGGCGGGCTACCCCAGCGTGTTGGGCGGCTAGAGTTGTTTGCTTGCGGTTAAGAATGAGTTGCGTCCGAAAACCCAGTAATATGCCCGCCACACCGCAAAGCGTCCATGAGTTCCGTGAAGCTTTCGGCTTGGCGCTCACAAGCCCCCTTTAGCTTTAGGTAACTCATGTTGACTACTGTAAGCTTTTCGGCCTGCTGTTGTCAGCCTCTGGTTTTGTCTGCTGGTTTTGCTGGGGTTGGGGGGGTGGGGACGGCCAGCAGGGATCCCCTGCCACGGGTTGGATGTGCAACTCCAGGTAGCCGGTGGCCGGATCCGGTTGACGGGAGAAGCGATACTCCGGGCTGTCGGCGAGGACAATTTCGGCGGTGGTGTAGATGAGGCAGCCGGGGCGCAGGTGTCCCCCCCAGGTTTGGCCTCGGGCATCGGCAACGGTGAGATGGAGATGGACTCCGTCAGGGCACAGGGATCCACTCAGGGCCAGGATCTCCAGGCGTTCCGACAGCAGGTGATCCCCCATTTGGTCGGCCAGGCGCAGGATGGCTTGGCTGAGGCTGCCGACAGCGCTGAGGACAAACCCCGCTTGCAAGGGCTGCTGCCGGGCCAATCGCTCTAGTTCCTGCTTGAGATCTTGGCCGGGGAAGAGGCGCAAGGGATAAATCTTGAGGGATCCCGGTGGCATGGGCTGGGGCTCCTGGGGGCGGGAAGAGCGGATCCCAAGTCGCCAGCCGGGCTTGACCACCGGGCGGGAGCGAGCGATCACCAAGCAGTCATCCGGCAGGGGGTAGCGGGCAGGAATGGTGGAGCCGGCAGCAATGGTGACATTGGATCCCACCTGCAAAGGAGCCACCAGAACCGAGTTGGCGCCTGTTTTGCTGCGATCCCCAATTTCGGTAGAGTGCTTTTGCTGGCCGTCGTAGTTGGCGATGATGGTGCCCGCGCCGATGTTGACCTGGGATCCCAGCTTGGCATCTCCCAGGTAGGCCAAGTGGGCGGCATTGCTGTGGGATCCGATCTGGGTATTTTTGGTTTCCACAAAGTTGCCGATGCGGCAGTGATCCCCAATCTGGCTGTGGGGGCGCACGTGGGCGTAGGGGCCTATCCAGACGTGGTTGCCGATGCGGCTGTGGCTGACCACCGAGTAGAGAATGTGACACCCAGATCCAATCTCGCTGGACTCGATCCAACTGCCCGGCCCCAGGCGGGTTCCCGGCCCAATGCGGCACACCCCTCGCAGATGGGTTTGGGGCTCGATCACCACATCGGGGGCCAATTCCACCGTTTCCTCGAGGCTGCTGCTGTCGGGATCCACAAAGGTGACCCCGGCTTCCATCCAGGCTTCCTTGAGGCGATCCTGCAAAATCTGGTACGCCTGGGCCAGTTGGCGGCGGTCGTTGATGCCCACAATTTCTTGCGGATCGGCAACATCCAGAGCGATGGCTTTGCCCACCCGCTTGACGGCATCTGTTAGGTAGTACTCCTGCTGTGCGTTGTTGCTGTTGAGATGGGGCAAAACCTGGGCCAGAGCCGGCCAGTGGAAACAATACACCCCACTGTTGATGCGGCGATTTTGCCGTTGGGCCGGGGTGCAGTCTCGCTCTTCCACCAGTTCCAGCACCCGCTGTTGGGCATCGCAAAATACCCGCCCATAGCCATAGGGATCCGCCACCTGAGCCGAGAGCAAGGTTACCTCTGGGTTCATCTGGCGGTGGCGCTCCACCAGAGCTTGCAGGGTTTCTGCCCGCAGCAGGGGCACATCCCCGTTGATCACCAGCAGATCCCCCTGAAAACCGCCCAGGACGGGCAACAGCTGTTGAACGGCGTGTCCGGTGCCCAATTGCTGGGCCTGCTCCACAAATTCAACCGGGTACTCCCGCAGGGCTTGGCGCACCTGCTCCTGTTCATAACCCACAATCACCAGACAGCGGTGGGGCTTTAACGTCAGCACCGTGCGCAGCAGCCGCTCGATCAAAGACAGAGATCCCAGCTTGTGCAGCACCTTGGGCAGCCGTGATCGCATCCGGGTACCTTTGCCCGCTGCCAAGATCGCTACCGATAGCTCCCGCTCTGCCATGTTCCTTCCCCGAACCGCCCCCATCAAGTATAGGCGGCGGGATGCTGCTCAAAAATCTTCTGAGGTTGGATCCAAGTTCCTGAGCCCTGTGCGGCCAAAACTGAGCTAGCTTAATGGCACATCTAGCTGGTGCAGTCTATGGCCGAGAGCAGGGGCCCTGATATGCCCCCGCAGGAACGTCGGCGGTTGGTCCGAGAGGTGGCCGGTTGGCTGGCGATGCTGGGGGTGCTGATCCCAGGGTTGCAGCGCTTCTATATGGGGCACCAACGCTGGGGCTGGGGCTACTTGGTGGCGGGGCTGATGGTGTTCGTTCCTTCCATCCCGCTGCAGATCCTCAGCTACGGGGTACGCGCCCTTTGTTTGCTGGAAGGGCTGTGGATCCTGACCATGAGCAATGCCGATTTCGATTTTCGATTCAACCGAGAGTTGATCGAGCTGGAATGGACCAGTGTGGAAGGGCGAGAAGCCCGGGATCCCGAACAGCAGTTGGAAAGCCTGTTGAAACAGGGCTTGATCACCCGCGCTGAATATGAGGAGCGCCGCCGGCAAATCCGCAAGATCTCCTGACCCAAGCATCAATCACCAAATCAGGCTTCTGCCCGGCTGGCCAGCCCGGTAGATAATGGTTCTGGTGTTGGTTTTCCCGGCAATAGCTCCTGCCCGAGCTGGGCTCCTTCCTCTCCCCTGTTATCTTGCACCGTCCTTTTGCCTTATGTTGCCAAGCCTTCCTCTCGCAGCTATCCCCCTGTTCTCTATTGCGGCAGCCATGCTCTTGGTCTATCTGCCCATGGGGGTGGTGGGCTATGCCCGTGCCCGCGTTGGCTACGACCTGCATGCTCCTCGGGCTATGTTTGATAGGCTACCTCCCTACGGGCAACGGGCCACCTGGGCCCACGCCAACGGGTTTGAGACCTTTGGGATGTTTGCGGCAGCAGCGTTGATCGCCTACATCACCGGCCCTCACTCGGATCCCTGGTATTTTGGCCTCAGCGGAGATGAAGGGGTAGCTGTGCTGTGTGGGGTGTTTCTGCTGGCGCGGCTGCTCTACAACTTTTTCTACATTGCCGATATTCCCATTGGGCGATCCCTCTCCTTCTTGGCGGGATCCCTGGCCACGTTGGGCCTGTTGCTGATTAGCCTGCTGCCTTTTCTCGGCACCGGCCTGGCCTAATCTGGCGAGAGAAACTCCCCCGTCATTTGTTGAGCCTGCCGGTACCCTGGCCCAACCTGCGATACTGGAAAAGGACTTCGTCCTGCTGTCGCCAACGGCGTCCTCTGGGTGCCTCTCTTTTGTCCCACGGCCCACTACGCAACGGTCAGCCATGTACACTCTGGAACTGCTCCTGAAAGGGAACCCTGCCCCCATCGTTGTCCACCAAAAAGAGGAAGAAGCGGCCAACCGGGCCTACCAAAGCATCGTCAATGCTCTGCAGAGTGGATCCCCTCAGAGTTTGGAGCTGACCTGCGACCGCACCGGCAAAAAGGTGTTTCTGCTCACCGGTGAGTTGTGTGGCGTGCAAATGACTTCTAAGTCGAGCAGCGCCAGCCCCATGGGAACCCGTCCCGGTTTTTTGGCCCAGTTGCAAAGCTGAGGACAGCCCTTTTCTCTCTGCCGCTAAGGGATCCCCATGTCTGAGGTGGCCATTCGGGTGGAGAGCCTGACCTTTGCTTGGCCGGAACGTCCGCCGGTTTTGCAGGCGTGCAGTTTTGTCATTCCCAAGGGCCAGTTGTGGATGCTCTTGGGGCCCAATGGCAGCGGCAAGTCCACTTTGTTGCAACTGTTGTCCGGATCCCTGACCCATCCCCAGCCCCTTTCGGGCCACCTGGAGATTCGCGGTCGGCTGGGCTATGTGTTTCAAAACCCGGATCACCAACTGTTCATGCCCACGGTGGGAGCCGATGTGGCCTTTGGCTTGGGAGCAGAGGCTCTGACCTTGGCGGAAATTCACCAGCGGGTGGAAACAGCCTTGGAGCAAGTCGGATTAAAGCACCTGATCCGTCGGCCCATCCACGGCCTCAGCGGCGGACAGAAGCAACGGGTGGCAGTGGCAGGGGCTTTGGCCCGGCGCAGCGAGGTGCTGCTTTTGGACGAGCCCACAGCCCTGTTGGATCCCGACAGCCAGGCGGATTTGCTGCGGTGCATCCGGCAACTGGTGGATCAAGAAGGCATCACCGCCCTCTGGGTAACCCATCGGCTGGCGGAACTGGAATGGGCAGATGGGGCGATTTTGCTCTCGGAAGGTCAAGTGCGTCAACAGGGATCCCCAGAGCAGGTGCGGCAACGGATTGAACAACTGTTTGGAGCCTGAGGGATCCCTGCGCATCCTGATCCCAAAGAGATCGCGAAAGCGCAGCTGCACCCCCCTGCCGTCACTGTTTAGAATAGGTAATGTATCCGGTTGATCAATTCGGTTGGCACAAGGTCATTATCCTGAACTTATTCCCCGTCTGGATCGGCTGGTTTTTACCTGTTGATCCTCGGTTACACCGAATCCCTACAGGTTCTGCGTCAACCGGTTACATCAGCGGGCCACCGGCCCCATCTAGTCTAAAGGAGCTTGAGAACATGGGACTGTCTGAAGTGATCGCCAAAGAGCTGGAAAATGCTCGCAACGTCTGCTCTGAGTACGGCGAAGGGGATCCCCACTGCCGTGCGGCCTGGGATGCGGTTGAAGAAGTGCTGGCAGCTCGCAGCCACCAGCCGAGGACTCCCAGCAGCCTAGAGAAGCACTGCGCTGAAAACCCAGATGCTGTTGAATGCCGGGTCTACGATACCTGATTCTCGGGAACCCCACAGAGTGGATGCTCTCTGTCGATTCCGTAGCGATCGACAGGGTTTCCTACTGGGGATCTCCGACAAAATCCAGCGGCCTGCCGGATCCCTGCCGGTAGGCTTTGCTTTCTTGGACTGGAAGGCGTGACTGGGTGCAGCCTTTTGGTTGCCATCCATCGAAACCAGAACCAGGACTCATCAAGCTCAAGGCTGGTGGAATCCACAGGGCTCGTGGAGAGCGTTTTTCACGAAGAAAGCCTCTGAGCAGAATCAGCCCGCAGCCATTGTCTCACCCACAAGGCGAAAGCTATTCCCAGCAGCACCAGTTGGGGGAGCAGCGTCTGCCAACTGGGATATATGCCCAGCCAGCGCAGCTTTGGGATCCCAACAAGAGGAGTGATGGGCAGCCAGTCCGCCACCTGTAGAGCGTGCAAGCCACTGCCCAAAAACTTAAAGCCCAAGTAGAAAATCAGCAGACTTAGACCCCGGAAAAAAACTCCCAGCGGCAATTTCAGCCCCACCTGCAGCAGCAAGATCGCCACCGCCACCAACACCAGGGATCCCAGGCCGATCCCCAGCCAAAAATCTTTTGCCGAGAGGGAAGGGGCCAACCCCACATAAAACAGCACCGTTTCCGCCCCCTCGCGAAACACCGCCACAAAGGCCAGAAAAGCCAAGGAAAAAACCTGACCCGTGGCCAGTGCCGCCTGCGCCTGTTCCCGCACAAAGGTTTGCCAAGAAGCCACTGCAGCCCGGCGGTGCAACCAAAGGCTGACCGAGAACAACAAACCTGCTGCCACCAGCCCGGTGATCCCTTCCAGCACCTCTTGTCGCGTGTGGGTGAGCATCTGCTGGAAAAACAGCTTCACCAGCAGACCGAGCATCACCGCTGCCAGCAAGCCCGCGGATCCCCCTATCCACACCCAGCGCTTCTGAGCCGATTGCCCGCTCTTGCTCAAAAGGGCCAGCAGTGCCACCAGCACCAAGAGAGCCTCTAGGCCCTCCCGCAGCAAAATCGAAGCAGCATCCAGGAACGTGTAGTCCGACATAGGCTCACCCAGACAGGCGGCTCAGTTTTAGCTGGAGCCAAGAGGATTTCTAGGCGGTGGCTGGGATGAACTTGAGGGCAGCAGAATTGATGCAGTAGCGCAAACCCGTGGGTGGGGGGCCATCCCGAAACACATGCCCCAGATGCCCACCGCAGTTAGAGCAGTGGACTTCCGTGCGGGGCACAAACAATTTCCAGTCCGTCTTGGTGCCGATCACATGGGGAGCAATCGGCTCCCAAAAGCTGGGCCAACCGGTGCCACTGTCGTACTTGGCCGCTGAGGAAAACAGCTCCTGCCCACAGCCGGCACAGACATAGATACCTGGGGCCTTGTTGTCGTAGTAAGCGTTGCGGAAGGGGGGCTCAGTGCCCTCTTGGCGCAGCACATAGTATTGCTCTTCGGTGAGCAGTTGCCGCCACTCGGCGTCGGTTTTGGTGAAGGGATAAGTCTGTTGGGCCATTGCTCTTTGCTCTCCTGCTAAGCTGAGTGGTGCTGTAATCAACCCGGCCACCGCCAAGGTCAACAGCTCGCGTCGTCGCATGATGAGGTTCATCTGTTGTCGCTGTGTAAGTGGCGGGGAGGCCATCCCTACTAGGGGGATCCATCCGCCTTTGTCCGCCACCTGTGGGTTGAGACCTGCAAGCAGGTTACCCGTATCTTAACCCTTCTTTACGCTCCCTTCTGCAAAACAGGGAGATAGCCAGTATTCTATGGGTTCCATTGGCAGCTTCTATCCCCAGCTTCAGGCGCCATCCCGTTACAATGAGCGCAGGTGGGCTGCTTGTCCAACCCTAGACGAGTCATGGAGTTCTTCCTATGCTGCTGGTCGGCTCAGGTGCAAAGTTTGTACAGCAACTGGAGCAATCTGGGGCTTTGGCCATCTTTGTAACCCCAGAGGGGGGATCCGAAGGGCACTACCTGCGGCGGCTGCGCGGAGCTGGGTATGAGGTGGTCACCCTCTCCAGTAAGGGAATCGGGGATCTGGCCAGCTATTTGACGCGCATTCATGGGGTACGGCCTGCCACGCTGGGCAAATCGGAGCGGCGCACCTATTTCTTTCCCGCGTTGATCGAGCAGTATCGGGCCACCTTGCCCCCGAAAGCAAAGGGGTTGGTGTTTTGGTTTTACGAGGGGCATGTGTTCAGCCAACAGGAACTCTCCTACCTGGTGAAGCTGAGTCGGGAAGACAAGGGAGTGAAGTTTGTGGTGGAACTGGGCCGAGAACGGTCAATTCGTTGGCAACCTCTGCAGAGCGCCTGAACCTGATACATTTACGCTGAACACTGCTGAACATCACTGTTCAACTATGCAGCGATAGCATTCTGTTTGTTTCCATTCGCGTTAGCGGGACGAAGTCCAAACAGAATGGCGGTATCCCGCAAAGCTTTGAGTAGAATACCCAAAGCGCAGTTTCCGTGTCGTCTTACTACCAATTTTCTGCTTTGCTTTGGCTACCATGTTGGCAGACTCGAAAGTAAACAGAAAGATCAACTGGTAGTAATCCGTACTGAACATATTATACATTATTTTCAGTATAGTTGAGCTTATTATTGACTAGAGTCATGCTCTCTTCAGGATCCTGGAAATTTCTTTGCTACCATCTCAAATAGATGGCCTGCGGCTCAGATTCCCATCCTGCTAGCGGCTTCTTGTGCCTGTGACCTTGCCAACCGCCTCGCTGCAACAGGGTACCTGGTTTAAGCTGATCTGCGGCGCAAGTTTCCACCACTTGCCCTCGGTTCGGGAGCTGGCTTTCCTTTACACGCTGGCCGGGGCAGATTGCATTGATGTTGCTGCCGATCCGGCCATAGTGCGGGCCGCTCAAGAAGGGATCCAACGGGCACAAGCCGAAGATCCCCAGGCGGGGTTCCCTTGGTTGATGGTCAGCGTCAATGACGGCGAAGACGTCCATTTCCGCAAGGCGGTGCTGACGGCTCCCGTCTGTCCTGCCGACTGTCCTCAGCCTTGTTTGGCAGTCTGTCCTCCCCATGCCTTGACACAGGCAGCCCTTCCTGCTCAAGTCCACATCCAGACAGAGCTGTGCTACGGCTGTGGGCGCTGTGAGCCGGTTTGCCCCCACCGGCGCATTGCCACCTTCGGCTACCAGGTCGCTTTGTCAGAAGTTTTGCCGCCTTTGGTCGAGCTGGGCATTCAAGCGGTGGAGATTCACACCTGCATTGGTCGCCAGAGGTCATTCGAGCAATTGTGGGGATCCCTGAAGCCCTGGCTACCTCAGCTCCAGGCAATCTCAATTAGCTTTAACGATGGCCCGGGCCTAGAGGCTTACTTGAGGGATTTGCTGGCTCTTATGGATCCCTTGCCGGAAGTGTTGATCTGGCAGGTGGATGGCCGGCCTATGAGTGGCGATATTGGAGCTGGCACCGGCAAAGCTGCCCTAAAGTTGGCCGAGAAGGTGCTGAACATGGGCCTGCCCGGCTATGTGCAATTGGCAGGAGGAACCAACGCCCAAACGGTGCCGCTGTTGGATCCCCGGTGGCCGGTGGCGGGGGTGGCCTTCGGCAGCTATGCGCGACAGTTGGTGTCAGCCTATCTGGAAGAGCCAGCTCACAGCTCATCGGAGTCAGGATGGAATCCTGGATTGGTGGCAGGGATCCCGTTGGCAAAGCAGTTGGTGCAGCAAGTAAAGCGGCGATCCGTTGCTTTTAGGCAAACCTGTTTTTCCTGCGTTTAACGACGTTGCTCAGCCATGAGTTTCCCCGTACAGCCCTCAACCCCAAGTCCGTCGATGGATCCGGAAAGTGCTCCGCACCGCTTACGTGAACGTACCGGCTTTCCCGGCCAGGTTCAATACAGCGACGACCTGAGCAAGCTTTTGGATATCCTGCCGGCTCCAATTCGCGAGCGCCTAGAACAGCATCCTCACCTGGATCGATTGGTGGAGGTGGTGCTGGATTTGGGCCGCCGTCCCGAAGCCCGCTTCCCCGGCTTTGCCGATTACCTCTCCGAGGACGTGATCACCCGGGCCGACTTGGATCAGGTGATCAGCCGGGTTGGAGAGTTCAGCAGTGACAACCGCGCAGGCATTGCCTCTACCCTGCACCGGATCAGTGCCATTCGCAACCGCCAAGGCACAATCATTGGCCTTACCTGTCGGGTGGGTCGCTGCGTTATCGGCGTGATCAGCATGATCCGCGACTTGGTGGAACAGGGGCGCTCCATGCTGTTGCTGGGCCGACCAGGGGTGGGCAAAACCACGGCCTTGCGGGAGATTGCCCGTGTGCTGGCGGATGAGCTGGGCAAACGAGTGGTTATTATCGACACTTCCAACGAGATTGCCGGCGATGGCGATGTGCCCCACCCGGGCATTGGCCGGGCCAGACGGATGCAGGTGGCCAGCCCAGAGCTGCAGCACAAGGTGATGATTGAGGCAGTGGAAAACCACATGCCCGAAGTGGTAGTTATCGACGAGATCGGCACTGAACTGGAAGCTTTGGCCTCTCGTACCATTGCCGAGCGGGGGGTACAACTGGTGGCCACCGCCCATGGCAACCGCATCGACAACCTGATCAAAAATCCCACCCTCTCCGACTTGGTAGGCGGGATCCAATCCGTCACCCTGGGAGATGAAGAGGCGCGGCGGCGCGGCTCTCAAAAGAGTGTGTTGGAGCGCAAAGCTCCCCCTACGTTTGAGATTGCCATAGAGATGCTGGAGCGATCCCGCTGGGTCATCCACGAAGATGTGGCCGCCACTGTGGATCGTCTCTTGCGCAACCGCGAGCCGCTGACCCAAACCCGCAGTTTAGACGAACGCGGCCAGGTGGTGATAGTCACGAATGAGCGCCCGGCCCTATCTGGCCCCCAATGGCCCCCCGCCGGCAGCACAATCTCCGCAGCACGGGAGCGGGGAGGATGGCAACGCTCTGGACGGATGGAAGCTCTGCCTTCAGAGCCGCTTGAAAGTCGCTCGCAGCAGCAAGGAGAATCGGGTTTGCTCCTGGAGAGGCGAGAGGACTCCGTCCCGCTAACGCCAGCGGGATCCCGTCCTGCCCCTCAGGTGGTGGCCGAATCCAAAGCGGAATCCGGCTCTGACGAAGAAGAAGATTTGGACTGGGAGGGATCCGCCCTAGCCCCGACAGGACGGCAGCAGAATCCGGATGGGCCGCTGATGATCTACCCCTACGGAGTGAGCCGCTTCTACCTGGAGCAGGTGATCCAAACCCTGAAACTGCCGGCGGATGTCACCAAAGACCTGGATGGGGCGGACATTGTCTTGGCCTTGCGATCCCAGGTGCGCAGCCGTTCCAAGATCCAGCAGATGGCCCACTCCCGCCAGATCCCGATTCACACCGTTAAGGCCAATACTCTGATTGCCCTGGCCCGCGCCCTGCGCCACATCCTCAACATCGAAAGCGAAGATGGATCCGATTCCGACCTGGAGCTGTTCATTCGCGCCAGCTCAGGCGATGAAACCGAAGCTCTGGAAGAAGCCCGCCTGGCGGTGGAGCAAATTGTCATTCCCAAGTCTCAGCCGGTGGAACTTTTGCCCCGTTCGCCTCTGATCCGCAAGCTCCAACACCAGTTGGTGGAACATTACCACCTGCGGGCCCAAAGCTTTGGCGAAGAGCCCAACCGCCGCTTGCGCATCTATCCCAACTAGCCCCACACGATAGCGCAGCCAATAGTCCAGCTCTAGAGAACCTCTATCCATTGAGCCGTCGTGGTTAGAGAGGAAGGACTCCGTCTCGCTTCTGTGAACGGGATCCTGGGCTAAGATTTGGCTACGCCAAGTGCGGTTCCCGCTGTTGCGACAGCGTTGCAGTTGTCGGCCCAGTGTCGTAGGTACAGCAGCAGGGTGCCCTGGGCATAGCACCATTTATTGCTATAGGGATAGCTAATGACTGCTACAGAAGTACGCTGGACCACTCGGGATATCGAGGCTCTTCCAGAGAATGAATGGATCCGCTACGAGATCATCGACGGAGAACTGCTGGTGACTCGCTCTCCTCATCACAAACATCAGCACATTATCGGGTGTTTGTTCTCCGCACTGCATCGGTGGTCGCTAGAAACAGGATTGGGAGAACCCTCAATCATGCCAGGGATCCTCTTTTCCGAATTTGATAATGTGTCTCCCGATGTTGTTTGGGTTAGTTATGAGCGGCTATCACAGATTCAAGATGAAGCAGGACATTTTCGGGGTGCCCCTGAGCTGGTGGTTGAAGTCCTATCACCTGGAAAAGTTCATAAGGATCGAGACCGCTTGGCAAAACGGAAACTCTACTCTGTGCATGGGGTGCAAGAGTACTGGATCGTCGATCGGCTGGCTCAGAGAGTAGGGGTGTATCGCAGACAACAGGCCCAGTTGGTCTTGGTAGAAACGCTGTTGGCTCAGGATGCGTTGTCTTCTCCCCTGTTGCCCGGCTTTGCCTGCGCGGTTGCTGAGCTGTTTACCTCTCGATCCTAAGCTCCAGCAGTGCAAGAGCCCATCCCCGGTACTCAAGCAACGAAGAGGGCTACTGCGTACTCTAGCCGGAAAAAGTGCGGCTTGGCCCTGGCCGAAACTGTTCCGGTGTAACAAAATGTTAAGGGCAGCATTTGTACGGGGATCCCTTCTGAAGGGGCCGGTCTTTTGCTGGCTCATGACCTACATTTCGCACACCTCCAAGGACACATAGCCATGTACAACAATCGTCGTGGTTTTCTTCGCTGGCTGGCTCTCGGTTTTGGCTCGTTGGTGGGTTGGTTACCTGGGTTTACCCGGCGCCGTTTTGCCCTGGCCCAGGGAACTGCTTCTGGCTCTAAGGCTTCTGAGCCGGAGTTTGTGAAAGTTGCCACTCTGGCCGATCTCAAAGATGGCCCCTTCAAGGTGGAAAACGCCTTTGGGAAAAACACCGCCACCCTCTGGCTGGTCGGGGATCCGCAAAAAGAAGATTCTCTGCTGGCTTTGGATGCCGCCTGTCCCCATGCGGGGTGTGATGTGAACTGGCGGGGGGAGAACTTTGTCTGCCCCTGTCATGGCTCGGCTTTTGCTGCCGATGGCAGCCGTACCCGTGGCCCGGCCAAGGCAGACCTGGCCATCTACAAGGTCAAGGTGGAGAAGGGAGAAATTTTTGTAGCCAAAGCCTCATAAAGTTCTGGGCAGGCTGTGGGCTTTGAGGCCAGGCAAAAGGAGTCGGGTATCCGGATTGAGAAGACAATGGGCTGAGCTACCGAGGCTCTCCCTATGGCTCGTCCCTACCGCTATCTGTTCCTCTCCACCCCTGTTGGACCTCTGGGATCCGGGGCCGGTGGTGGTGTGGAGCTCAATCTTGCCAACCTGACGCGTGTCTTACTCCAGATGGGATCCCAAGTGCGGGTGTTGGCCCCTGTGGGATCCCGAATGGCGGAGTTGCCGGAGGAGGTGATCGAGCCGGTGGCGGGCCTTCCCCCGGCCTATGCGCAAACCCAGCGCCGCGATCAGCCGGTTCTGATCCACACCCCCTCTCTGCTGGCCAACCTGTGGCAGCGGGCTGCCCACCTGCAAGATCAGTTCGATCTAATCGTGAACTGGAGCTACGATTGGCTCTCGTTTTATTTGACGGATTTTTTCCGCACCCCGGTGGCCCACATCGTCAGCATGGGATCCCTCAGCGATGCCGTCGATCAGGCTCTAGAGCACATTGCCCATCGCTACCCTGGTCGGCTGGCGGTGCATTCGCGGGCGCAAGCCCAGACCTTTGCCTTTGCCCGAGCCGAGATGGCGGCAGGTCGGGATCCCTTTGTCTATCTGCCCTGCGGGGTGGATCTGCGCCTCTACGACTTTGTGCCCCAAGGGAATGGATCCCTGTGTTGGATTGGGCGCATTGCCTCCGAAAAGGGCCTGGAAGACTGTGCTGCCCTAGCCGAGAAGACGGGAAGGCCGGTGGTGATCCTAGGCCACCTGCAAGAGCCAGGCTACTGGCAGCAGATCCAAGAGCAGTACCCGCATGCCCAATTGGATTACCGAGGGTTTTTGCCCACCCCGCAAATGCAGCGGATCTTGGGGCAATGCTCAGCCTTGATCATGACCCCCAAGTGGGTGGAGGCCTTTGGCTTGGTGGCGGTGGAAGCTTTGGCCTGTGGCGTGCCGGTGATTACCTACCGCCGGGGTGGGCCCGCGGAAATTGTCAGCGATGGAGAAACCGGCTGGATCGTCGAGCCGGACAACGTGGCAGCTTTGGCAGAGGCTGTAGAGCGCCTAGATCACATCGACAGGAGCCGCTGTCGGCAACGGGCAGAAGAGCACTATTCCCTGGGCGCGATGGCAGAGCAGTTTCTGGCCTGGAGCAGGCAGATTGGCCGGGATCCCACCTGGGCAGCCCGCGAGGGAGGAGACAGGCAGTGGTACTATTAACTTACTTAATTCTGGCGAACTGTGTCAGACACGCAGCCCAACAACGGGAACGTTTTGACTTACGACGGGGAAACCATCATGACGACTGGGAAAGGATCTGTTGCGCTGGTGCGATCAGAGGTTCGTCGGCGGTCACAGGTTCTGGGAACGCAGGTGATCAGCCAGGGCAACGCAGCCCGGCTTGGGGTAGTCAGCGAAGTTTGGGCGGATCTGGAAGCCAAGCAGGTTCTGGTGCTGGGGGTGCTGGAAAAAGCCCTTGCCGGATCCCCCCGTTTGATGGAGCTGCGGCAAGTAACAGCGTTGGGTCAGGATGCAGTTCTTGTCCCCAGCGAAGAAGTTTTCGATAACTTGGACGATAACTTGGATTTGGAGGGCCTGAGTCGCGTGGTTGGCAGCGAGGTGGTAACCGAAGAAGGGATCCGCCTTGGCAAAGTTAAAGATTTTGAGTTCAACTCCGTCTCCGGCATCATCACGGGCTTGGTGCTCTCCAACCTTGGCCTCACCTTTTTACCCGGCTTTATCCTCAGCACCTATCTGCTCTCCACCGATGAGATTGTCTCTGTGGGCGGGGATCGCCTTATTGTTGCCGATGGCGCTGAGACCCGCCTAACCCAACTGGCCAAGGGGATTTTGGAAACCCTGGGAATCGGTAAGCCCCCTTGGGAAGCCGGAGTTAGCCCGGCTCCTGCCCTGCCCAGTGCTGTCGAGAGTCCCGCCGTTGAGGAGGATTACGAAGAAGAATACGACGAGGAATACGAGGCCGAAGAAGAAGACGTTTACGCAGAAGAAGAGCCTGAACCTGAGCCGCAGCCTGTGCGTCCACGCCCGCCTGAGCCCGCACCCGCCCCCGAACAACCGGCTTGGGAACAGGAGTATGCCAAAGAAGAGGCCCCTCCTTCTGAGCCTGCCCCTCCTCCTTCCAGCTCCACTCCTGTGGATGGTGATCCCTGGGAAGATAAGGCCGGGGAGCCCACTTGAGTTGCCGGGCTTGTATCAACTCCCCTCTGCGCTCGGGATGGTCACGTCAACCGAGAGCACGGCCCTTACCCCTGGCGCTAGGGCTGCTTCTTGCGCCAATCTTCCACTTTTTTCTGCCAAGGGGCAAAGGGATCCCCTGTCCGTCATCCCGGTAGAGCAGGATCGGCTTCGGCCAAGAAGCGCAAAGCCACCGACAAAAAGGTCTGCGGCGCTTCAATGTGCGGAAAAGCAGCCCCTGGCAACCGGTATATCGGCACCTCCGGGCGCAAAGCGCGATACCGCTCTGCCTGTTCTGGGCCGGTGAGGCGGTTCTGTTCTCCCCAGACCAGAACCATGGGCTTGGTCACCACGCGAAAGTCGTCTTCGATGGGCAAGTTGAGCTTGCCGGTGAGAAAAGAACGGGGGGCAAATTGAGCCCCCGCTTGGTGAGCTGCCTGGTAATAGTAGTCCACCACCCCATCATCCAGGGCGTAGCTGGGGGAGCATGACTCTAGTCAATAATAAGCTCAACTATACTGAAAATAATGTATAATATGTTCAGTACGGATTACTACCAGTTGATCTTTCTGTTTACTTTCGAGTCTGCCAACATGGTAGCCAAAGCAAAGCAGAAAATTGGTAGTAAGACGACACGGAAACTGCGCTTTGGGTATTCTACTCAAAGCTTTGCGGGATACCGCCATTCTGTTTGGAAACAAACAGAATGCTATCGCTGCATAGTTGAACAGTGATGTTCAGCAGTGTTCAGCGTAAATGTATCAGAACAAGCTCTGCTCTGTAAACAAGCGTACACTCCAGGGGGCGGTGATGCCGTTGTAGAAGGCCAACCCCAAAACGGGCAGGCTGAGGAATCCATAGGCAATCTGGGCCAAAGGGATCCCGAGGGCATCGGGGATGAGGCTGTTGTCTCCCAGAGGGGCGATGAGCAGCAGCTTCTGCCAATGGTGGGGCTGTAGGCGGGCCGAGCGCAGCACAAACCCTGCCGAGAGGGAATTGGCAATGACGTGACACGGTCGCCCGATCACCTGCTGGACAAAATCCCCGATCATCTCGGCATAGAGGCTGCCGGTGTACTCCAAATCTGGACGTTCTGAGTTGCCCCACCCCAACAAATCCAGAGCATAGACTTGATAGTGCTGCCCCAGCTCCGCCATAATGGCACGAAACTCATAGCTGGAGGAGCCTGCCCCAATGCCGTGCAACAACAACAACGGCTGGCCGGATCCCATGACCTTGTAAAACAGGCGATGGCCGCGCCAGAAGTGATGCCTTTCCTCTCCCGGCAGCAGGCTCTGCAGAGGCTGAGTTTGGGAAGAGATCCAAGCGTTGAAAACGGCTAGAGCACCCAAGCCGCCGACAGTAGTCCAGAGCCCGATCTTGAGAACTTGGCTCAGCTCTTTCATCCTCAGCAGCCTAGCTAGGGAACCTACTTTTTCTTAAGGCGGTAGGTGATGCGCCCTTTGTTGAGGTCATAGGGGCTCAGCTCCACCTTGACCCGGTCGCCGGGCAAGATCTTGATGTAGTTGCGGCGAATTTTGCCGGAGATATGAGCGAGCACGTTGAAGCCGTTGTCCAGATCCACTCGGAACATGGCGTTGGGCAGGGATTCGGTAACGACCCCCTCCATTTCAATGGCATCTTCCTTAGACAATGAGCCCTCCCAAAAACGACATAACAAACAACAGAACAATCCACAGCCGCGACGACACGCGCTGTTAAGAAATGAAAATATACTCCATCTCTTCTATCCTAACCGTTGCAGTCCTTCATTAGGGGATCCCTTAGGACTGAAAAGGCGTGCGATCGGTCAAAATTTCTGCTCCAGACTCGGTAACCAAGACCGTGTGCTCAAACTGAGCCGACCAAGAGCCATCCACCGTGACCACCGTCCACTGGTCTGGCAACACTCGGGTTGCCTCTCCCCCCGCATTCACCATCGGCTCAATGGCCACCGTCATGCCGGAGCGCAGCTTGGGATTGGGCAGATCGCGGGTGCGATAGTTGGGAAACTGCGGCTCCTCGTGCAGGTTGCGCCCCACCCCGTGACCGACATACTGCTTCACCACAGAATAGCCCCGCCCCTCGATGTAATCTTCAATGGCACCCGAGACATCCTGAAGCCAAACGCCGTGGCGCACGTGGTCGATGCCCGTCTGCAGGGCTTTGGCCGCAGTATCGATCAGATCCCGAGCTGCGTCGCTCAGGGGTTCCAGGCCGATGGTGATACAGGAATCCGCATGCCAGCCCTCGACGATGGCGCCAAAATCCACTTTGACCACATCTCCCGGCTGCACCACTTTGCGGGGACTGGGGATCCCGTGCACCACCTCATGGTTGACACTGACACAAACGCAGGCGGGAAAGCCGTAGTAGCCCTTGAAACTGGGCAAAGCATTGAGTTGGGCCACCCGTCTCTCAGCATAGGTATCGATATCTGCCGTAGTCCAGCCCGGCTCTAGGCGCTCCGCGATCTCCTGCAATACTTGGGCCACCACCCGACCGGCCCGCCGCATTTTCTCCACTTCGCGGCGAGATTTGATCTCAATAAGCTGCATGCCCCGCCGCTGGGGGGAATTTCCAGCTCCTGCTCTAATCACGCCGTCCTCCTGAAGCCTTCCAGAAGAGCCTGCAGATGTTCCTGTACGGATTCCACCGGCTGGTTGCCGTTGACCCGTTGCAAGCGCCCCTTGGACTCATAAAAATCGATCAGGGGAGCCGTCTGCTGCCGATAGACCTCCAGCCGCTTGAGAATCACTGACCGATCCGCATCATCGCTGCGCCCCTGTTCCTTGCCCCGGGCCAGCAGCCGGGCCACCACCACCTCATCCGGCACCTCCAAGTTGAGGACGTAGTCGTAATCTTGTCCCAGCTCTTGCAGCAGCTCTTCCAAGGCTTCTGCCTGGGCTAAGGTGCGAGGAAATCCATCCAGGATCCAACCCTGCTCCGGAGACTGCTGCAACTGCCCCTTCACCATCCCGATCAGCACCTCGTCAGGCACCAGCTCTCCCGCATCCATGTAAACCTTGGCCTGGCACCCCAGGGGCGTTTGGGCTTTCACCTCGGCCCGCAACAGATCGCCTGTGGAAATTTTGGGCGTGTGGTAAATGGCCGCCAGCCGCTCCGCCTGTGTACCTTTGCCCGCCCCCGGCGGCCCCAGAAAGATCAACCTCGGCACTACTGTTTGACCATCCCTTCGTAGCGTTGTGAGATGACATAAGTCTGGATCTGCTTGGAGGTCTCGATCGCCACCCCCACCAAAATCAGTAGCGAGGTCGCCCCCAAACCTTGGAAAGTGGTGATGCCGGTTGCCCGTTCCACCGTCGTCGGGATGATGGCCACCGCGCACAGGAACAAAGCCCCCAGCAGCGTCAGGCGGTTGAGGATCCCTTCGACATACTCGGCAGTGGCCTTGCCCGGGCGTACCCCTGGAATGCTGGCCCCCATCTTCTTCAAGTTTTGAGCCAGATCCACCGGGTTGATGAGCAAAGAGGCGTAGAAGTAGCTGAAGAAGAGGATCAGCACGAAATAAAAAGGAATGTAGAACCAGGAGGTGGGGGATAGGAAGTTGGCCACTTGCACCAAAGTCAGGTTTTGGGTGTACTGGGCCAGGGCCAGAGGCAGGGACATCACCGAGTAGGCAAAGATGATCGGCATCACCCCCCCTTGGTTTAGCCTCAGGGGCAGATAGCTTTTCTGCTCGCGGAACAGCTTGTTGCCCACCTGGCGCTTGGCGTAGACGATAGGGATCTTGCGGCTGCCTTCTTGGACAAAGACAATGCCGACAATGGTGACCAAAAAGATTGCCAGCAACAGCAAGATGCCACCGATGGTGCTGCTATCGGCACGGGCCAGGCTAATAGTCTGTCCGAGGGCACGGGGCAGAGTGGCAACAATGTTGACGAAGATCAAGAGCGAAGGGCCACTTCCCACCCCCTTCTCCGTGATCATCTCTCCCAGCCACATCACAAACATGGATCCTGCCGCCAGAGCCAAGGTGGTGGAGGCCATGAAGGCCAACTCATTGGTGGTACTGGCAAACTCCCGCACCCAAAAGGAAATGCCAATGCCCTGGATGATGGCCCAAACCAAGGTGACATAGCGGGTGTACTGAGAAATCTGCCGCCGCCCCTGTTCTCCCTCGTTTTTCTGCAGGTTCTCCAAGGCTGGAATGGCCGAGACCAGCAACTGCATGATAATTGAGGCGTTGATGAAGGGCAGGATCCCAAGGGCGAAAATTCCCAAAGCAGAAATCCCCCCGCCGGAGAAGACATCCAGCAAGCCAAACACAGGGCTGTTGGCAGCTTCGGCAGCAAAGCGGGCCCGATCGATACTGGGAATGGGGATGTAAATGCCCAGTCTGACCAACAGCAGCAAGCCCAAGGTGAGAAACAGACGGCTGCGCAGGCCAGAGGCCATAGCCATCTGCATAAAGGTCTCTTGGGCAGAGGGGGCGGAACCTCGTGTGTCAACCATAGGGAAGAGAATCTCGCGGGAGCAAAAGGTAAGGTGAGCTATCTACCACTCTACGCTGCCGGTGGTGCAGTCGGCAAAATCAAAGCAAAATCAAAAAAGTGCAACTCAGCGCCACCCGGCAGAAGCCGGCCAGAGCAACGGGAAGAAGGGGTTTAGGATCCCAAGATTTCCACCCGACCTCCGGCTGCCTCGATCTTGGCTTTGGCTGAAGCGGTAATAGCCGCCGCCCTGATCGTCAGGGGCACGCTGACTTCCCCATCCCCCAAGATCTTCAGCGGGCCATCGTTGGTGGTGACGATCCCTCGTTCCATCAGGCTTTCCAGGCTGACCTCGCTGCCGGCAGGCAGATCCGCCAAGGCGCGCAGGTTAACCAGGGTGTATTCCAGACGCCGCCTGTAGCGAGGGAAATGCTTAAGCTTGGGTAAACGCCGGTAGAGGGGAGTCTGCCCCCCTTCAAAGCCGGGTCGTGTACCACCCCCCTTGCGGGCCTTTTGCCCCCGCATCCCCTTGCCACAGGAGGCCCCCTGCCCGGCAGAAACGCCACGACCTAGCCGCCGCCGCCGCCGCGTCGAACCTGCTTGAGGCCGAATGTCTTCCAGTCGCATGTCTACCTCTGGCTCACTTGCTCGATATACCTGTCCATCACTTGCCCAATAGGCGGCGCACATCGATGTCTCGGTCTTGGGCCACCTGCTTAAAGGTACGCATCCGCCGCAGCGCATCGATGGTAGCACGGGCATTGTTGAGGGGGTTGCTGGATCCCAGTTGCTTGGCCAAGCTGTTGCGTACTCCTGCCAGCTCCAGAACGGTGCGGACTGCCCCCCCTGCGATGACGCCTGTGCCGGGAGCTGCTGGCATGACCAAGACAGTGGCACCGCCGCCTGCCCCCTGCATGGGATGGGGTACGGACAAACCTTTGGTGAGGGGCACCTCAATGAGGTGCTTTTTACCGTCCACAACCCCCTTGCGTACTGCTCCAATCACGTCGTTGGCTTTGCCTACGCCAACCCCGACTTGGCCGCGCTCGTTGCCGACCACCACCACAGCGCGGAAGCTCAACTTCTTGCCGCCCTTGACCACCTTGGTGACGCGGCGAATCTGGATGACCCGCTCTTGCCACTCGGTGGGTTGCTCTTCGCGGTTTTTTTTGCTTCTGCGACGTTCCCTCTGCTCAGCCATGTGCTATGTCCTCAGTAGCTAGAACTGTAACCCTGCTTCTCGGGCAGCTTCTGCCAAAGCCTGAACGCGCCCGTGATAGAGCTTGCCCCCCCGATCGAAAACCACGCGGGAAATGCCCATCTGTAAGGCTCGTTCGGCAACTGAGCGGCCCACCAAGGCAGCCGCTTCTTGAGTAGCCGTCCCGGTTTCTTTGAATTTTTCGCGCAGCTCCCTGTCCAAGGTGGAGGCGGAGGTTAAGGTATGCTGGGCTACATCGTCGATCACCTGGGCGTAGATGTGTCGATGGGAGCGAAACACGGCCAGGCGAGGCCGCTCGGCAGTGCCGAAGACTTTGCGGCGAATGCGTCGATGACGACGTTGGGTGGTGATTTTGCGGCTGGCTTTCATAGGACTCCGTCCCGCTTTCGCAATGGGCTATTTACTTCTTCGCTTTCCCGGATTTACCCGCCTTGCGGCGAACTTGTTCCCCTAGATAACGGATCCCTTTCCCCTTGTAGGGCTCTGGGGGCCGGACGGCTCGGATACGGGCAGCAGTATTGCCCACCAGTTCTTTATCTGTGCCTGAGACAACAATGATGTTGTTTCCCTCAACGGCAATTTGGATGCCGGGGGGAAAGGGGATCTCCACAGGGTGACTGTAGCCGACGTTCAAAACCAACTTGCTGCCTTGGATGGCAGCCCGGTAGCCCACGCCCACCAATTCCAGCCGCCGCTCAAATCCCTTGGATACTCCATCGACCATGTTGGCGACCAAGGTGCGGCAGAGGCCGTGCAGTTGGCGGGCAGGACGAGAATCGTTGAGACGGCTGACCGTGAGCATCTGAGCGTTTTGCTGGACTGTGATCAAGGGCGGCAAACTGCGGGACAGTTGACCTTTCGGGCCTTTCACTGCAATGTGTTGGCCGTCGATCTGGATCTCCACCTTGGCAGGAAGGGCGATGGGGCGTCTACCGATACGGGACATGGGAAAAACTCCTGACCAGAGAAAACTTAAGGTCTAGTAGACAAGACAGAGGACTTCACCACCAATGCCCTGCTTACGAGCCTCCCGGTCGGTCATAATGCCGTTGGAGGTGGAGATGATGGCGATCCCAATTCCTCCCAGCACTCGGGGCAGCTCTTTGTGGTTGCGGTAAACCCGCAGGCCGGGTCGGCTCACCCGCTTTAAGCCATTGATGATGGGCCTGCAGTTGCGGCCTTTGCCCTTGTACTTCAATCGCAACACCACTCGGGCTTGGATCCCTTCTCCCTCCTCCTTCCATTCGCTGACGAACCCTTCCTCATGAAGAACGCGAGCGATGCTGCGGGTCATGCGGGTGGCCGGAACTGCCACCGACTCGTGCCGAGCCATGGTGGCATTGCGAATGCGGGTGAGCATATCGGCGATCGTGTCGTTGGTGTGGGCCATCAGTGCTCCTCGGAAGATCAATCAAGGAAACTCAGGGTGGGCAAAGCTAAGAGGCAAAGGGCATGCCAAAGGCTTTGAGCAGGGCACGGCCCTCTTCGTCGGTTTTAGCAGTGGTCACAATTGAAATATCCATACCTCGCAACTGATCTACAGAGTCATAGTTGATTTCGGGAAAAATCAGTTGTTCGCGGATGCCCAGGGTGTAGTTGCCTCGTCCATCAAAGGCTTTGGGGCTGACGCCGCGGAAGTCACGGATACGGGGCAGAGCAATGTTGATCAGGCGATCCAAAAACGCATACATGCGCTCCCGCCGTAGGGTTACCATCAGGCCAACCGGCATGCCCTTGCGAATCTTGAAGCTGGCAATTGCCTTTTTGGCGCGGGTGATCACCGGACGCTGACCGGTGATGGCGCTGATCTCGGCAATGGAGGATTCCAGAGCCTTGGCATTTTGGGAAGCTTCCCCCAAGCCGCGGTTGATCACGATCTTCTCCAGGCGGGGCACCTGGTGGATGTTGGTGTAGCCCAACTCCTTTTGCAGCTTGGGGACGATGACGGTGTTGTAGTGGATTTGCAGACGCTGGGGCATGGTGGCTTCTCCTTGTGGCTCTGGGCTGGGTCAGAGCCAAACCAATGGTGGAAAGGGATCAAAAGCTTAGTCGAGAATCTCACCCGTTTTCTTAAGGACGCGAACCTTGCGACCATCGGCGGTGATTTGATAGCCGATACGGCTGGCCACCTCCTGCTTCTTGGAATAGGCCATCACTTTGCAGACGGGAATGGGAGCTTCCTTGGTCTCAATTCGGCCACTTTCCCCTTCTCGCTGGGGTTTACGGTGGTAGGTAACAATGTTAACCCCTTCCACCAAAACCATGTTGCGCTCGGGAAAAACGCGCAGCACCTCGCCGATTTTGCCTTTGTCATCGCCGGAGATCACCTGCACGGTATCCCCTTGCTTGATACACATTTTGTAG
The DNA here is from genome assembly GCF_054058015.1 of Thermostichus sp. MS-CIW-30. NCBI lineage: Bacteria > Bacillati > Cyanobacteriota > Cyanophyceae > Thermostichales > Thermostichaceae > Thermostichus > Thermostichus sp. MS-CIW-30. Next base: position 19,310 of record NZ_JBSRZW010000007.1, on the reverse strand, counting down.
CGCAGGCTGTTGCGGTGCTTGCGAATGCCGGGGCGCCGAACTAGGCGCTGAATTTGGCTGGGTTTGAGGGGGCGAACCATCAGAGTACCTCCGGGGCCAGGGAGATGATCTTGGTGAAGTTTTTCTCCCGCAGCTCGCGGGCTACAGGGCCGAAAACACGAGTTCCACGGGGATTGCCATCATTGTTGATGATCACGGCGGCGTTGTCGTCGAAGCGGATGCACATGCCGTCAGGGCGACGTACCGTATCGACGGTGCGGATAACAACGGCCTTGACAACATCGGATTTTTTGACGGGCATGTTGGGCAGGGCATCCTTGACGACACCAATGATCACATCGCCCAAGCTGGCGTAGCGACGGCCACTGCTGCCCAGCACGCGAATACACATCATCTTGCGAGCACCGGTGTTGTCGGCCACCGTCAGCATAGTTTGCTGCTGAATCATAGTTTCTTCACCTCCCTCAGGATTTCGGCAACTTGCCAACGCTTGGTGCGGCTAAGGGGACGGGTTTCCGTGATGCGCACCAGATCCCCTTCTTGACAGCGGTTTTCCTCGTCGTGGGCCTTAAACTTCTTGGTCTTGACGACGATCTTGCCGTACTTCGGGTGAGCAACTCGATTTTCCACAGCAACAACCACCGTTTTTTGCATCTTGTTGCTGACAACAATGCCAATCTTCTCCCGAACAGCCATTACTCCTCCTTGGTTGGGCGTTTGCCCCGCTTACGCTCTCCCTCCACAATTAGTAGTTGCGCCAGCTTGTGTTTGCGCAGCCGGATGAGATGGGGCTGGTTCAACTGCCGCGTGGCCTGCTGCAAACGCAGCTCAAACAGCTCTTTCTTGACGGCGTAGATTTCGTTGCTCAGCTCTTCGTCCGATAAAGCACGGGCATCAGCAATTTTGGGCATGGGCATGGCTGAACTCTCCTCATACACTGCTGGTGGCCACCTCTGAAGCCGTTGCCTGGGCGGGCTCTGGCTTTTCAAAGTCGGCTTTGGTTACAAACTTGACCTTAATGGGCAGCTTCTGGGCGGCAAGGCGCATGGCCTCGCGGGCGATAGGCTCTGCCACTCCCCCCATTTCGAAGAGGATACGGCCCGGCTTGACGACACAAACCCAGTACTCAGGGTTGCCTTTGCCGGATCCCATGCGGGTTTCCGCGGCTCGCTGAGTAACGGGCTTGTCGGGAAAGATGCGAATCCAGATTTGGCCGCCCCGCCGAACATAGCGGGTCATGGCTCGACGGCTGGCCTCGATCTGTCGAGCTGTAATCCAGGCGGGTTCTAGGGCCACAAGGCCGTATTCCCCAAAGTTGATGCGGTTGCCACGGGTCGCTTTGCCTTTCATGCGCCCGCGCTGTTGCTTGCGGTACTTGGTGCGTTTGGGGCTTAACATGGCCGTTCCTTAAGTCAACTGCGATAGGGATCCCTGGACGTTCCGGTGTTGGCCCTCAGGCCTCCTGAGCCGAGCGATCTTCAAAGGTGGGCCGCCGCCGCTGCTGCCGACGTTTGGGCTGTTGCAGGGGAAACTTCTGTTCGTGGCGTTCCTGCCCGGGCAGAACTTCCCCTTTGAAGACCCAGACCTTGACCCCGATGATGCCGAAAGTGGTGTGGGCGAGGTGCTCGGCGTAGTCGATGTCGGCCCGCAAAGTATGCAAAGGGATCCGCCCCTCCCGCGTCCATTCGGTGCGGGCAATCTCGGCCCCGTTGAGACGCCCGGCAATTTGGATTTTGATCCCTTGTACGCCTGCCCGCTGGGCCCGTTGGATTACCTGGCGCACGATGCGGCGAAAAGCAATCCGCCGTTCCAACTGTTGGGCGATATTTTCCGCCAGCAAGGTCGCTTCGGCGTCGGCACGGGTGACCTCTACTACATTGATGCGAATGGTTCGTTCGCCGCCACCTCGTGAACCAGGGCTTTGTCCCGCTAGCGCGGACAGCTCTTTCTGTAGACCTTGGCGCAAAGTCTCTAGGCCGGATCCGCCCCGACCCACAACTACCCCAGGGCGAGCAGCCCGGATCTCCAGGTCAATTTGATCCGCTTTGCGCTCGATTTGGATATCGGCCAAACCAGCACTGCTCAGTTGCTTGGTCAGGTAGGTGCGAATCTGGTCGTCCTCCTGTAACAAGGCTGGGTAGCGGGCTGGATCGGCAAACCAGCGGCTGCGATGCTCCTTAATCACGCCGAGGCGGAAACCGGTGGGGTGGATCTTCTGTCCCATGGTGGTGTCGGTTGAAGGGTAAAGGGCTAGAAATACAGGAGGTTAAGAGGCCGTCGCCGCTTCAGCTTCCTCTATGGGCCGGACGGCGATGGTGATGTGACAGGTGCGCTTGCGAATGGGGTAGGCCCGCCCTTGGGCGCGGGGGCGAAACCGTTTCAGGACGGGCCCCTGATCAGCATAGGCCTGGCTGATCACCAGATCCCAGGGATCCAAGCCGTTGTTGTGCTCTGCGTTGGCCACCGCCGAGCGCAGCACCTTACGAACCGGCTCACAGGCAGCGTAGGGCATGAACTCCAAAAGAATCAGGGCATCGGCATAGGTGCGCCCACGGATCTGATCCAACACCCGCCGCACTTTAAAGGGGGACATACGGATATAGCGGGCTACCGCTTTAACCTCAGGGGATGAATCGGCCATGGCCCTCTCCTTGCCTACTCGATACTTTCCTGTTCGTTATTCCTCTCAACGGCGAGCGGCTTTTTTGTCGCTCCCCGCGTGACCGCGGAAGGTACGGGTGGGAACGAATTCCCCCAGCTTGTGACCCACCATCTGATCGGTGATGTAGATGGGCACGTGTTGCTTGCCGTTGTGAACGGCGATGGTGTGGCCGATCATGACCGGCAAGATGGTGCTGGCCCGCGACCAGGTCTTGATCATGTGCTTCTCGTTGCGCTCGTTCATCTTCTCCACCTTGAGAAGCAGCTTGGCATCCACAAAGGGGCCTTTTTTCAGCGAACGTCCCATAAGAACCTCAACCGTTTGATAAGCAATTCACTGTCGAAAAAGCTTCGGGGAGCGAATGGCCAGCGGCTACTGAGCAGCCCTTCCGCCCTTGTCCCGGCGGCCTCCGCGACGGCGACCGCGCACGATGAATTTGTTGCTGGGCTTGTTGCGTTTGCGGGTCTTGTACCCCAGGGTGGGCTTGCCCCAAGGGGTGACAGGGGTACTGCGGCCTATGGGGGCTCGCCCTTCCCCGCCGCCATGGGGATGATCCACAGGGTTCATCACCGAGCCACGCACCTTGGGACGGCGCCCCAACCAACGGCTACGACCCGCCTTGCCCAGGCTGATGTTGTTGTGGTCAACGTTGCCCAGTTGGCCGATGGTGGCGTAGCACTCGCCGCGGATCATGCGGACTTCGCCGGAGGGCAGCTTGAGGGAGACATATTTGCCTTCTCTGGCCACCACTTGAGCGCCAGCCCCGGCGGCGCGAACGATCTGCCCGCCGCGACCGGGATACAGCTCCACATTGTGAACCACCGTTCCCAAGGGGATCCGCTCCAGGGGCATGGCATTGCCGATCTCAAAGGGGGCCTCTGGCCCGGCCATGATGGTGGCTCCCACCTCTAGGTTGCGGGGAGCGAGGATGTAGCGTTTCTCTCCGTCTTCGTATTCCACCAAGCAGATGTGGGCGCTACGGTTGGGATCGTACTCCACAGTTTTGACGGTCGCCGGGATCCCCCGCTTGTCGCGACGGAAGTCGATGATGCGGTAAAGCCGCTTGTGGCCACCACCGCGGTGCCGGCAGGTGATGACGCCACGGTTGTTGCGCCCTTTCTTGCGGTGAATAAATTGCAGCAGCGACTTTTCCGGTCTGGGCCGCTTGCCGTTCTCGTCACGGGACAGCTCCTCGAAGTCAGAGACCGTCATGTGACGGGTGCTGGGGGTGTAAGGTCGGAGAGTACGAATGCCCATGGCTCGGGTAGGGGTGGGGGATGGGATGACAACAACTCAAAAAGGGGGGTTAGGTGTCCGGGAAGAGGGTAATGGAATCTCCCTCGGCCAAGGTCACAATGGCTCGCTTGGGACGGGTGCGATAGCCAACGAAGCGGCCCACCCGCCGCTGCTTGCGCGGGGGCTTCAGGGTGTTGACGGAAGTGACTCGCACGCGGAACATTTCTTCGACAGCAGCTCGGATGAGCGGCTTGGTGGCAGTGGGCAGCACTTCAAAGACGTATTTGCGCTGCTCCTTCAAGGCGGTTGCCTTTTCGGTGATGACGGGGCGCAACAGGACGTCGGCCAGGATCCGCTTGCTCTCAGTCATCGCTTTCCTCCTCTGCTGGGGCTGCTTCGGCCTCTTCTACCGTTGACGGCTCTGCTCCTTGAGCCAGTTCTTCTGCTGGATCTTGGGGCTCTTCGGTTTGCTCTTCTGGCCCCTGCGGATCTGCTGGACGTCCTTGGAGGGCAGCTTGGTTTTCCTGGGCCTCAGGTTGGGCTGGGGTTTGCTCTGCTTCCTCGTGTTCGCTTTCTGGAACGGCCTGATCTTCCGGCCCATCTCCGGGCAGGGCCTGATCTTCGGCTAGGTCGGCCTGAGGTGCATCCTCAGAGGGAGTCTCCAGAACTGCCGGCGCAGCGTCGGATCCCCAACGGGCCTTGAGTTGCTCTAGGGCAGAAACGGTGATCAGCACCCAATCGACGTTGAGCAGATCGAAAACGTTGATCTGATCCAGGCCGATCAGCTTAACGCGGGCGATGTTGCGCACGGCCCGCTCTACGGCTTCCGAGCGTTCGGCAACGATGAGCAGAGCCGATTGATCTTCCATCACCCCCCAGCGCAGCAAAGCCTGGGCCACAGCACGGGTTTTGGGCGGGTTGAGCTGCTCCTGGAAATCCTCCACGACGATCAGGTCTTCCACCCGACTTTGCAGAGCGGTGCGCAGGGCCAGTTGCCGTTCTTTGCGGTTCATGGCCAGGTTGTATTCCCGCTTGCGGGGGCCGAAGATCACCCCCCCTTTGCGCCAAAGTGGGGAGCGGATGGAGCCGGCACGGGCCCGACCGGTGCCTTTCTGCTTCCAAGGCTTGCGACCGCCGCCGCGCACCTCAGCTCGGGTCTTGGTGTGGGCGTTGCCCTGACGAGCATTGGTCATCTGCCGGCGCAGTGCCAGATAGAGGATGTGGGCGGCTGTTTCGGGACGAGCAACTTTAAGGCTCAGCTCCGCGCTGCCCACCGTTTCCCCTTGCCAATTTTTCACCACACAACTTGCCATGGTTTCCTCGTCTTTGCGGATGCGGGTCAGCCTTGGTTTCACCCAGGGATCCCTCCTTAGCGCTTGTTGCCCACCTGCTTGGCAGGGGTGATCTCCAGCAGCCCTCCTTCTACCCCGGGCACGCAACCCTTGATCACCAGCAGATCCCGCTCTGGATCCACCTGCACCAACTGCAATTTGCGGGTGGTGACTCGGCCACCTCCCAACCGCCCCGCCATGCGCATCCCCGGAAACACGCGGCCTGGGGTTGTACCGGCGCCAATGGAGCCCGGTCGGCGGTGGTTTTTGGAGCCGTGGGACATGGGGCCACGACCAAAGTGGTGGCGCTTTTGATAGCCGGCAAACCCTCGCCCGATGGAGGTACCGGCCACATCCACCAATTGGCCAGGGGAGAACATCTCGACGGTAATTTTCTGCCCCAACTGGTAGGCTTCTGGCTGGTCAACCCGGAACTCCCGCAGGTAGCGCAGCAGCTCTGTCACCCCCGCTTTGGTGAGGTGGCCCCGCTGCGCCCGCGTGAGATGCTTTTCGGCAGTGGGCAAGTAGCCCAACTGAATGGCGTTGTAGCCATCTGTGGCTTGGGTTTTGATCTGGGTCACGGTGCAAGGCCCCGCCTGCACGACAGTGACCGGAATGGCCAGCCCTTCTGGAGAGAAGATCTGGGTCATGCCGACTTTTCTTCCGAGGATGCCAAGTGCCACAAGAACCTCCAATCGAGCCTGCACGACTCGTTTTCATCAACTGAGAGCCAGCTCACTCCGACAATCGGCTAGCCGTTCGCGAAGCAGGCCGTAGGCCAATGGCTCAGTTAGCCGGATGGATAGGCATACAGCAATAGCGTGGCAGCAGGAAGCTCAAGACAAAGCTGAGTCTGCCGGCTGAGGCGAAAGAGCAAGGTAGGGATCCCCCGAGGCCAAGTTCAGCGCCGGCAACGCTGAGCCTTTTGCTTAGTTCACCCCCAAAGCTGCACGCCAAACTGCTTTTTTTGAGAGCTGCTCAGACTTACCTGCTAAAGAGGCAGTATCTGGGGTAGCAGCGCACCAGGTCGCCAAAGCGGATGGACTCAGTTGGCAACGGAAAACAATCATAATGAAGCGAAGGCCCGTTTGTCCAGACTTTTGCTGAGAAAATGGGTTGGTTGGAGAGGCCGGAGAGGGTAAGGGCAGCTCAAGTGGAAGAAAAGAGCCATTGGCCAGGGAAGCCATCTCCCTTCCAAAGTGTAATGGGCTGGGCAGGCAGTGGGCTGACCCAGGCTTGTGTAGATCACTATCGGAGATTGTTGCAGGCAGGAGCCGATCCGGGCCGGGTCTTATTTTTGGTGCGGAGTCAACGGCAAGCGGATGAGGTGCTGCGGCGCTTGCAGCAGTCCAGTTCGGGCTTGGTGGGGCCGTGGCGGATCGAGACGTTCTTGCAGCGGGTTGGGCGCTCTCTGGCCGATCATTGGCCACAGGTGTGTGAGCGTGTCCCCCAGTTGCCACGCTCGTTGGAGCCGATCCCCTTGGCCAAAGATCTCACTCAATTTCTCTGCGAACGAGCCTGCGCTTTGTGCCCTCGGCATGGGGAAGCCTTTGCCGGGGTCGGGCTCAAGGAGTTCCAGATCTGGGATCAGATCAGCAGTGCTGCTTATATTGCAGGGGCTTCGGGTTTGCCGGCAGAAGAGGTGGGATCCCGGCTGGCCCAGGCTTGGCCAGAGGAGGCAGATCCGCGGCGGGCAGAGGCTTTGCAGGCAATGGGCTGCTGTGTGGGTCGGCTGTGGGAGGCAGCGCTTCGGTTGGGATCCTTGGATTTTGGTCTGCAAATTCGGCTGTTTGGCGAACACATCCTGCCGCTAGCGGAGTTTTGGCAAGAGTGGGATCATCTGATCGTAGATCAGGCGGAAGACAGTTGCGGGGTGGCGCTGGAGTTTTACCGGCAGGGGCAAGCCCATTTGCAAAGCCAATTTTTCAGCTACACCCTCGGCGGCGGGGTCTCTTTGACCGGGATCCCAGAGGCAGTAGCTGACTTCTTGATGGCAAAAACGCAGGTTCAGTTTCTGGAAGGGAGCCATCGCGCCTCAGCAGGCATGATCCGCTTGGGGGTGCAGATTGCGCGGGTGTTGGATCCCCAGTTTTCCCATCCGCTGCCCGAGCCGAGGGGGGGAGAGCTGCCGAGGGTGCAAACGCTGGAGGAGGAGACCCAGTTTGCGGCGGTGGAGGTGATGGTTGCCCAAATTCGCCGGCTTTTGGGGGCCGGGATCCCTGCCCATCGCATTGCTGTTTTGCTGCCCCGTATGGATGCGGGGGTGAGCCTGAGCTTGCAGGAGCAATTGTCGGAAGCGCCAGTTTTGCCGATTGCCCCTTTCCCGGCGTTGATTCGCTATCCCTTGGTGCGGGCGGTGCTCACAGCAGCAGAGTTGGCTCACCCTGAGTGGGGTGCTTTTCCCACTTTGCCAGCTTGGCGGCTGATGTTGAGCTGGGTGCTGGGGCTGGATCCCATCCGGGCAGCTCTGTTGGCCGAAGATACCTGGGATCCGGTGGGGCGTTCTCTGCGTCCCCGAACAGCAGTACGGCAGCCGGAGCGAGTAGGGTTTGCCAACCTGGAGCGCTACCAGCGACTGTTCGATTGGCTGCGCGGCTATCGTCCCGGCCCTTCATTGGCCGCTTTCTTCCAGCAGTTTTTTGCCGATCACTTGGCCTCGGTGATTGCTTCCCCTCAGGATCAAGAGCTGCTGCGCGTGTTGATGGAAGCGGCACAACGGTTTCGTCAGGCCTTCCCTGCCGAAGGGGATCCCGCCTTTTTGGCCATGATCCGCTCGGGACAGACCCCCAGCAGCAGCCGCTTCGAGCCCGACTATTCCCGTTACTTGGTAGTTGCAACTCCGGGGGCCTACATCACTCGGGGTTTGGAGGCGGATTACCAATTTTGGTTTGATATCACCAACCCCAGCTGGTCCCGCTCCCTCTGGCATGTGCTCTACAACAGCCGTGTGCTGACGCCGGAATGGGACGGGGAGGTTTTCGATGCGGCGCGGGATTTACAGGCGCGTCAACAGATTTTGGCCCGCACGCTGCTGAACCTCTGTTGCCGCACTCAGAAGGGGCTGTGGCTGGTGCGCTCCAATTTTAATTATCGCGGCGAGGAGAACACCAGTATTCTGGACTACCTGATTTTGAAGGGGTTGAAGGCCATGGCAACCGCCGGCTAAGGGAGAGCCTATCCTGAAAGGGTGCTGGCAACTCAGGCCTCCAAGAAATCGGGGGATGCACTGCAGGAATGGTCAAAGGCAAGGGTTTTAGAAGAGCGGCGCAGCCGCCCCTCTGGCTGACACGCACCTTGGAGTGGCAGGGCAAAAGGGAAGAAGCACTGGTCCTTTTGGCCAATTGGCTGGCGGATCCCTTCGGCGATGGAGACATGCGCTACGTCTTGCGCCGCCGCCTGCTTTTGCTCTTAGACAGCGGTGCAACCCCCAGCGAGTTGCAAGCTTTTCTCGACCGCCACGGCGAGCATCCTCTGGCCGCCGCCGTCCGCTATGCTCTGGCGGTTCGCTTCGCCCGCGAACACCGCTACGACCTAGCCCTGCAGCTGACGGAAAATCTGGCTTTGGATGCTGTGTTGGATCGCTACCCCTTGCTGGATGGCGGCTACTGGCTGGACGACTGGGATCCCGTGCCCGCCAGCCGCACCCCTCTGCAACCGAAAATCCAGGCCCAACGAGAACGCTGGCGCCAATTGAGCCGTTGGCAAGCCCAATCCACTCCCCAACAACGCTATCAACTGGCCGCCCACTGGGCCGCTGCCGACGGTTGGCGCAATGGGTACCTGTGGCTGTTTAACCAAACCCGTGCCGGTGGCCTGAGTGGGGATGCTGATGGAAGCGCGCCGCCGCAACCAGCTTCCTCCAGTTCTCTATCGGACTATCAGCGGGCCAATCACCATGCTGTAGCAGCAGAGTTACTCGGCTCTGTGCTGGCGGATCCCACCGCCCCTGCCCATCTTCAGGAAGAAAGCCTGTACCGGCAGGTGCTGATCCTCTACCGCCAGTACACCACCTACCCTCCCGAGGAAACGGCAGCCATCTATCCGCTGCCGGGCTTCCCCCCAGGAGTGACAGAAGATACCAGCTTGTTCGACACGTCACTGCCGGACTACGTGGATCCTGGCAGCCTCAGCTACAGCTACTTTCTGGAAGCCAAAGCCCTGCAGGATGGCTATGCCCGCCAGGCGATCTACGCCGGCAATGAGCTGCTGAACCGCTTCCCCCAGAGCCGCTATGCTGGGGATGTGCTCATGGCTCTGTACGGCCTGACGGGAGATGTCGCCTTCCTAGGACGGCTGCTGACGCAGTTTCCTGATAGCGAGCGCGCTCTGGAGGCAGCGCTTGAGCTGGGGCCCGTCAGCCACTGAGTCTTTAAGCGTACCGCAGCTTTGCAGCTTTATAGCCTCTTCACAGAGCCTTCATGAAAGGCAAATAGGGGTATTCTTGGACGAGAGCTGTCTTGCGAGATCCAGGGAGAAAGGCTTTATCTCCCCTTTGTCTCGGCGGATCTGGACTAGCTTGAGTTGAGTTTCCTTGGGCTGCCATGGGCTGATGGATCCTGCCACCTTTCTGGAGCACTATGGGTTTGAGCTGGAAGGTCAACCCAGCCAGGTTTGGGTGGAGCGCTGGAGCCAGTTGTTCCCGGATCTTTGGATCCCGGCAGCCTTGCTAGAAGCCCTCTACCAGGGGCGGTACAAGGCCGCCTCTGTGGAGCAGCTTCTCCGCCTTTGGCAGCGTCGCGGCTCTCCTCATCTTACCTTTCCCCCAGAAATCGGCCAGTTCCTTTGGCAGGAGCAGCAGGAGCGGATCCGCTCTTTGGCTGCGGCTGCCTTTGCCTGTTCTCCTCTGCCGCCGGTACCCCCCGCGGGATCCCTGTTTTCCAGAGAACCGGCCATATCTCTAAACTTGTTGTTGGAGCAGTTGCAGGAGCTTCCCCCCAAGCTGCGCCGCCTGCTCGCCCAGTCCCCTCGTGCCGGTGGGACAGAGTCCTCATCGTTCGCGACAGAGGTGCAGAGCACATTCCCGGAGATTTCGCAGACGGTCGTTGACCCTCCAACTCCTGCCGAGCCCCCTCAGGGACAGTCTTGATGGGCTTGCCACTCTCTTTCCTCAGGGATCCTGGCCATGAACTTTCCCCTCGATTGCGACAGCGGTGCGGAGCACATTGCCTCCTTGCCCTGTGGGGTGATCACCGTCAGCGACACGCGCACCCCTGAAACCGATCACAGCGGCCAGTTTATCTGCACAGCCCTCCAGGAGTCCGGCCACCGGGTGGAGAGATATTGCATTCTCCGAGATGAACCGCAGCTCATTCGAGAGCAGGTTCAGGATTGGGCCGGATCCCTGCCGGTGATCTTGTTGAATGGTGGCACAGGCATCGCCCCCCGCGACACCACTTACGACGCCATCGAGGCTCTCCTGGAAAAGACCTTGCCCGGCTTTGGGGAGATCTTCCGCCAGCTCAGCTATGCCCAGATTGGCAGTCGGGCCATCGCCTCTCGGGCCATCGCCGGGATCCACGGAAAGTGCTTGATCTTTTCCATGCCTGGCTCCCCAGCAGCCGTGCAACTGGCTATGCGCAGCCTGATCCTGCCGGAGCTACCCCACCTGGTTAAGCAACTGCACCAGGGCAAGCATTGAGGCAGCAGGCCGTCTTAGTGATCCCCTCTTAGGCCAAGAGGGCAGTCGCCTTGGCAAGAGCCTCCTCCCGCAGCAGAGCGGCTTTATCGGTGCGCTCCCAGGGCAGATCCAGGTGAGTTTGCCCGAAGTGACCATAGACCGCTACATTTTGGTAGAAGCGTCCCCCCCGTTGGCGGGGCAGCTCCCGCAGTTGGAACTGGGCCAAAATGGCTGCCGGCCTCAGATCGAAGTGGCGCTGCACCAGCCGCAACAGCTCTTCGTCGGGGATGCGCCCTGTGCCAAAGGTTTCCACCAAAATGTTGATGGGGCGGGCTACCCCAATGGCGTAGCTCACCTGCACTTCACATTTTTGCGCCAAGCCAGCTGCCACGATGTTCTTGGCCACGTAACGAGCCGCATAGGCAGCGCTGCGATCCACCTTGGTGGGATCCTTGCCGGAGAAGGCCCCGCCCCCATGGCGAGAATAGCCGCCGTAGGTATCGACGATGATCTTGCGTCCGGTCAGGCCCGCATCTCCCTGAGGGCCGCCGATGACAAACTTGCCGGTGGGATTGGTGAGGAAGCGGGTGTGGCTATCCGGCTTGATGGGCAGCTCGGCAAACACCGGCGTGACCACTGCCTCCCAGAGATCGGCGCGGATCCGCTCTTGCACCGCCGCCTCTTCCGTAATGGCGCCAATCGTGGGTGTGTGCTGGGTGGAGATGAGCAGGGTGTGAATGCCCACCGGGCGACCTTCCTCATAGGCCACAGTCACCTGCGTTTTGCCATCCGGGCGCAGATAGGGCAGGGTGCCGTTTTTGCGAACCGTGGCCAACTGGCGGCTGAGGCGGTGGGCCAAGCTAATGGGCAAGGGCATCAACTCGGGAGTTTCATCGCAGGCAAAGCCAAACATCAACCCCTGATCCCCGGCCCCGACCAAGTCGAATTGATCTTCCTGGGAGCCGCGACTTTCCAGGGCCATGTTCACCCCTTGGGCAATATCGGGAGATTGCTCATCGAAAGCCACCAACACCGCGCAGCTTTCGGCACAAAACCCATTCTTGGCATCGGTATAGCCAATTTCGGCCACCTTGTCCCGCACCAGACGGGTGAAGTTGACCTGCGCTTGCGAGGTGATCTCCCCGGTCAACAAAACCAGGCCCGTATTGACCACCACCTCGGCGGCCACCCGACTGAGGGGATCCGCCGTCAAGAGGGCATCCACGATGGCATCGGAGATCTGATCGCAGATTTTGTCGGGGTGCCCCTCCGTCACCGACTCCGAGGAAAACAAAAACGACTTGGACAACGAACCTTCTCCTTAAAAGCTAGAACTGAGAACGTAAACTACCCGACTCCGACCGCTAAAGCGGTACGGAGCGGGCTTTCAGTAGCCCTGAGCCTGCTCTGCTCTACCAGAGAACAAAACAAGCCCGGACCTCTAGGCTGGTTTACGACAGCCCCCAAGAGCGCAATCACATTCGCACCATTCAAATCCGCATCCCCTTCCCATCCACAGTGCCCACACTTGAACGACTTGCCACTGCGGTAGGATTGCGCAGGATCGGGATGGATGTGCAAACACCAGTGGCAGGTCTGCGACGTGTAGGCGGGCGGCACAAGAATCAGAGAAACCCCTGCAACCCTCGCCTTGTACTCCAGAAACTGACGTAGTTGGTAGAACGCCCAACTGTTGGCCCTGCGCCGCTCGGCTTTGCTGCGCGGCTGTTGATTGACTCTTTTCCGGATCCCTGTCAGGTCTTCCAGAGCAAGAGCGCTGTTGGTAGCTTTTGCCCTAGAGACAATAGCTTTGGAGATGCGATGATTGACCCACGCCTGAAAGCGCCTCTCCTTGCCAGACAGCCGTTGCAACAGTTCTCTGCATCTGCGCCGCGAACTGCGGGTGCCCTTACTGGCTTTGCGTTGGAGTGCCGCCCTCAGCTTGGAGTAGTGGTCTCGGATTCGGTTCAACTGCTGTCCATTCCAGTTGTCCCCCTCTGACGTATGGGCAATATCCGTCCTGCCCAAATCCACCCCCAGCACTCTATCCGTGCGTTGCGGTGGGCACGGTTCCGTTTCCACACAGATTTGAATGGAGTAGGAGCCGTCTTTGCGCTTGACCAGAGTGGCGGATTTGGGATTGGAGCCCGCCAGCCGTTCTCTCTGGTAGCGGCCAATCGCCAGCTCAAAGCGCTCTCGACCCTCCACCGTGGTCAGCGACACCGTCCAGTCTTTCTCGCGGAACGAAAAGATACGAGCGTCGTAGGTAGCGAAGCCTCCTTTGAACGCTTTGACGGGGCGGTTTTTCTGTTGGGCAACCTTGCGGGCACCGGCCAGCCGTCTGCAGACCTGCTGAGCCAAGTTACTGGACAAGCCGAACCGGGCACGGATTTCGCGGTAGCACAGAGATTGAAGTTTAACGGCGTTGGTGACTTTCTCGGGCGTGTTTTGGTTGACCCAGTTCAACGCCTGCACAAAGGCATCCATTGTCGCGTCCAACTTTGCGGCTTGCGACTGGGACACCTTGAGCTTACAGGAGACGGTCAGAACTTGGGTCATGGTTCTATCGTAACTTCCGCATTCCTCCCGACACTGACCCTACGGGTATAGTGCGGGGCTCCTGCGATTTCTAGCTGAACAAAAAACAAGGCTCACCCGCTCGTTCATTATCCGTCGGAGAAAGAGCCAACCAGGGATCCCCAGGTGCTCCGCACCAGCCCCAACTCAGCCAGAGGAAAGGCCCAGCAACCAGCAAGCGTTCTGCACCGCTGACGCACCAGCACTGCCGCGAAGGCCTTGCCCCGCTGCCGCGACCAGAGCTATGGGAGCTGCTAAAGGATAAAGTTGCCAGAAAAGTCCCCCGCCAAAGAGGGCTATCCTCTAGAGAAAACTTTATTGCCTTTATCTTTCGGTTACTGACTAACCGCAGGAATTGGCACCGTAGCGGAGGCTTCCGCCGGGTTGCCGCAGCTTCATTGGGCCTGGTCCCTCAGTCTGCTCTGGATAAAGAACGGAACTTGTCCCTATAGTACCCCCAACCTCCGCCCATTTGTCAAAAAAATAAGCTGTGGGCGGCTTCAGCCAAACAGACCCTGCCACCAGTCTGTCCCCTGAGCGGCTTTGAGAAAGAATGCGCCGGCCAAGCCCAGGGGGGAGAGAACGCCGAGAAAGCCAACTGTCCCCAATCCCCAAGCCAAGCGGTGCAGATGCTTTTTGTCGGCAGGATTTGGCGTCGTTTCGGCTGAGATGGCCAACAGGGATCCCAAGGCTGCCAATAGGGATCCCCCCAGACCTGCAAAGTAGCTGGGCGCTAGCCACGGTTGCAACTCGGCGGCAGATACGACTTGGATGCGGGGCAAGACTTGAAAACACCCTATTGCCAGCACTGCCCAGATGAAGCAGTACATTAGCAGGCTATCTCGGAAAGCAGCAGCCGGTTCTCTCATATCCCAGCCGAATGAAACCGGATTAGGATAAAGGCGGTTCACTGTGGGGAACTTGGGTTTGCCCCGACGGTCGCGCCAGTGGTGCAGTTCCCCTCAGCCTGTGTGGCGAATCTCGATTCCTTTTGATTATGGCCCAACCCGCCCTGTCTGGCTGGCCTGCACCGGCTTCGGGATCCCAGCCCCTCTCGACAACAGAACTTGAGGACGCTTGCGATAGCGGTGCGGAGTCTTCACCGGGCGCAGAGGCCGACCCAAACTGGCGGCATCGCCAAAGAATGCAAAAACGCCAGCAGATCCAGCGGCAGCGTCTGTCGGGCATGCGAGATGACAAGGGCTTGATCATCGTACACACCGGGCAGGGCAAGGGAAAGACCACGGCTGCCTTTGGCATGATCTTCCGCGCCCTCGGCCAGGGATTGTCGGTGGGGGTGGTGCAATTTATCAAGGGGGCCTGGGATCCAGGAGAAGCCAAGCTATTGCGGAAATTGGCCGAGCATCCAGAGCTGGGCCTGGGGAAAATAGCTTTTTACGCCATGGGAGAGGGCTTTACCTGGGAAACCCAAGACCGGGAGCGAGACATCGCCCATGCACAGGCGGCCTGGGAAAAGGGGCGGGAGCTGTTCACCAGCGGGGAGTTTCAGTTGGTGCTTCTGGATGAGATCAATGTCGCCCTCAAGTTGGGATATCTCTCGCCGGACAGGGTGTTGGCCGGGCTAGCGGAGAAACCGGAGCGGGTTCACCTGATCTTGACGGGGCGGGGCGCGCCGGCAGCGTTGATCGACCGAGCCGATCTGGTGACGGAGATGACTTTGGTCAAGCATCCCTTCCGTGACCAGGGGATCAAGGCGCAAATCGGCATCGAGTTCTAACCCTTGGGCAGGAAAGATGGCCATTCTGCTGGCGGCGGCAGCAAGCGGCAGCGGCAAAACCACCATCACTCTGGCTCTGTTGGCCGCTCTGAGGCGACGGGGCCTGCGCATCCAACCTTTCAAGGTGGGGCCGGATTACATTGATCCTCTGTTTCACACGGCGGTGAGCGGGATCCCCTGTCGCACTTTGGATCCCTTCTTGACCGACGAGGACTTTGTGCAGCGCTGCTTTCGCCACCATTGCCAGGGCAAGGATGGAGCCATTGTAGAGGGGGTGATGGGCCTCTTCGATGGACGAGCGCCGGGATCCCTGCCCCTCCCCGAGGGCGGAACGGAGCCTTTTTTTGCCAGCAGCGCCCATGTGGCCCGCCTGCTCGGGATCCCTGTGGTGCTGGTGATCGATGGCAGCGGCATGGGAACGACGGTGGCCGCTTTGCTCTACGGCTTGAGCCGCTGGGATCCCCGCCTCTCCATTGCTGGGGTGATCTTCAACCGGGTGGCCTCGGAGCGGCATGGACAAATCTTGCAGCAGGCAGCGGCTGCAGCGGGGATCCCAGTCTTGGGCCAGTTTCCCCGGCGGGAGGATTTGCGGTTGCCCAGCCGACACCTGGGGTTGGTGCCTGTCTCAGAACTGGATCACTTCCCCCACTGGCAAGCTGCCTGGGCCGAGCTGGCCGAGCAACACGTCAATTGGGATAGCCTATTGCCCCTCATTCGGAGGCTTCCTCCAGCGGTAGGAGAGCTGTGGCCAGGGATCCCCCCTCTCACCGAAAGGACTCCGCCCCGCCGCTGCGAACAGGTACGGGTGGCGGTGGCCCAAGACCACGCCTTTAACTTCTACTACGCCGACAACTTGGATCTGTTGCGGGCCTGTGGAGCCGAGCTGCTGGAGTATTCCCCCCTCCAGGTGGGGCTATGGCCACCGGAGCCCTGTGACGGCGTGCTGCTGGGGGGAGGGTTCCCGGAATTGTTTGCAGCACCTCTATCTGAGAGAATTAACCAACAACCTCCCCCGCCCACCCACCCACCCCTCTACGCCGAGTGCGGCGGACTGATGGTGCTGGGCCAATCCCTCACCGATTTTCAGGGAAAGACCTACCCGATGGCCGGGCTGTTGCCCATCACAGTAGACATGGCCAACCGGCTATGTTTGGGCTACCGCGCAGCTGCCGTTTTGCGCCCAACCCTGCTGGCGCCAGCCGGGGATCGCCTGCGCGGGCATGAATTTCACCGCTCCCGCAGCACCCCCATCTCCCCCAGCCCAATCTACAGCTGGGGATCCCCCGCCCAGCTTCAACAGGAAGGATGGGCCACCGAGCGTCTTCACGCTTCGTACCTGCATCTGCACTGGGGATCCCGTCCTGATTTGGCCCTGAGATTATTACAGAACTTCTTAAGAATCTCGAAAGGGGATCCCTAAAAAACCGTGCCATCGCTGAGCAGTTGGATGGGGGGAGAAGCATCTGGCCTGAGCTGGGCAGCGATTTGCCGCCCTGCCGTCCAGGTTCCCCCTTGCAGTATTTTCACCAGGGGCAACTCCTGGGCAGAGCAGCCAAGCCTTTCCCGGATTAAGGAGGCAACTTGATCCAGCAAAATCACCGTCAGGGCTCGCCACTCCACAATCACCGTCGAATCTGGGGGATGCGGTTGCTGCCCAATCTCCGGCTGCTTGAGCTGGATCACCCCCAAATCCACAAACAGCCCCCCGTTGCGATACTCCGCCAAACCCGTCAGCTCATCCAAACCCCCGATTGGGATCCCCTCCTGCTGCAACGGCTCCAGCAGAGAATAGGTCATCCACTGCAACAACTTGTGAAAAGGCACCCAATGGCTCCCCGGCTCCGTTTGGGGCAGGTGGGGATAGGGCCAGACATCCCCCAGAGGGATCCCGGCCAGCGAGACTCGCCCAGGCCAAATGGAGCTAAACCCCCTCTGAACTGCCTGGAAGACCTGTGCTGCTTTGATCCCACCGCTGGGATCCTCGGGTTGGATTGCTTCCCACAACCGGCCAGGACGGGGAAGATTGTGACCGGATCCAAAGTAATGAGGTTGAGCCCGCAAAGTTTGTGCCAACCTTTGCAGCAGTTGCCAGCGCCCCTCCAGTCCCAGTAAAGGATTTTCCGGCCCCACCTGGAAAGCTGCTGCCAAATCCGCCAAGGTGATCCGCTCCAGGCCCGCCGCATCCACCTGCAGAGGCTGCTGGGGATCGCTGGAAAACCCACCTCGCCAGAACCAGTCGAAACTGGCCAAGGCCAAACCTTCGGAACGACCCACCACCGTCTGACTTTCTGGATCCCGGTACTTCCAGGCAGAGCCTGCCCCTGCGTCCAGCAACACGCTGACGATGGCCAGATCCCACTTGCATCGCAGCCGCTCCAGCGGATCCATGTCTTTAAGTCGATTTTCCAAACGGGCTAGGCGCTCCCCGGATCCCACTTGAAAATGTTGCCAGCGGCTGTGGAAGGGAATTTCCCCGTTGGGATAATGGGCCCGCATTGTGGTGATCACATAGTCGGCTACGGATCCCAGCCGGTTCAGGTCGAGGCGAAAATGCTCTGATTCACCGGCCAAAACCCTTTCCAATAGCAACCGACAGCGATCCCGAATGGCTTGGGGACTCTGCAAATAAGCCACTCGTTTTTCCAGATCAACAGGTGTCAGCATCAAGCCGTTCCTTCTCAATTGTCCATGCCGAGAATTTTCTCAGCATAATCGGGCGGGAACCCACCTTGATCTGCATTCGTCTGCAAGCCTTGGCCCACTTGACACTCCCGCCGGTCTCTTGTCAAAAGCCCGCGTCTTACTTCGCGATCGGTGAGACCCTTGCAAGAGAAAGCTTTGAGG
Source organism: Thermostichus sp. MS-CIW-30 (assembly GCF_054058015.1). NCBI lineage: Bacteria > Bacillati > Cyanobacteriota > Cyanophyceae > Thermostichales > Thermostichaceae > Thermostichus > Thermostichus sp. MS-CIW-30. Next base: position 1,305 of record NZ_JBSRZW010000007.1, on the reverse strand, counting down.
CAACTGTCCTGCTGACACGAGCAGCCCTGAGCCATTTTGAGAAAAGACTGGGCCAAGCACTGGGTGAGGATCCCGATAGATAAGAGCATTGACTCGAGGTAAATTTTGATGTCTTTGTTAAGAGAAGTGTTGAATACTACATTTCCCTGAAGTAGACTTTGCCTACTCTGTGGCCTTAATCACTTCCTTGAGGGGTTGTCGATTGTTATGATAGATGTAATCCTAGTCCTAAGCATAAATTACTAGTTAGGTCATTTGCAGCTAGGCTGAGCCCCAAAAGTGCCAATCCGTTAGGGAGGAGTGTGATGTTCACACGGTTGGCGGAACAATACCGCAGCTATGTTCAAGATCTGGTGATGAGTTTGCAGGCTCTGGCCATCGTTTTGGAGAAGCGGGGCTACCCAGCCTCTTGCTACACCTGTGGTACGTCTTTCGAGAGTGCCTCGTTTATGGTCAGCTTACGAGAGGGGCACCTAATCCGCTTTTTGGTTTCCGAATGCTCCATTAGCTGGACAGAAATGCGGGATGACCGAGAGCTCATGAAATTGGAAGGAGCAGAGGCGATTCGCCAACTGCAAGAGCTGGCAGAGCTCATCAAAGACGAGCTGTTGGTCGCCGCCACGCCGGCTGAAGCTCTGGTGGCCAGCACCTGATCCTGGCAGGCCCTAGGTCTGCTCAAACCCAAGCCGTAGCCGATTGGACAACTAAGCCTAACCTTCTAGGCCGCTGCTTTGGAGATTTTTCCCCTGTTGAGGAGTAAGGGTGGAATAGGGATCCCCCTCGACGGAGTGGCAGTTGGCTGGCTGCCCATGCCGCTTGTATGGGGATCCCAGATGACCCGCTCTCCCAGCTTGTATCTGGAGTGGTTTGTGGCGGCAAAGCCTCTCTGAGTAAAGTCTGAGTAAGGTGTCACCGCTGCCAGGGATCCCCTGTTGACGGCTTCATCTTATAACTCTGACCCAATACCCCCAAGGGGATTCGAACCCCTGTCGCATCCGTGAAAGGGATGTGTCCTAGGCCTCTAGACGATGGGGGCGCTCTCCGACAAGGCGATCCTAATCCTAAAGAAGGATAAGTAAGCTTGTCAACCTTTTAATCTGCATCCCCAGACCCACGCCCTGCCAAGTTCAGAATCAAGATCCCCAGCAAAGCCAGGCTCAGCAGGCTGGCAATCACAATCGGTTCATCTGGGATCACGTCCATCTTGGCTTCACCAAATTTTCGGGCTGGAGGCCCGCACCATAGCCGCAGGCTTGGTGTCGGGAGGAAAGCCCTCCTCCATATAGGTTTGCTGGTCAAAAGTCT